>JAVVRZ010000004.1 GCA_036654455.1 Clostridia bacterium
TGCACCAGTTGTTTCGCCAGAAGCATTGCTGGGTAGCGAAGTACGGACGGGATAAACGCTGAAAGCATCTAAGCGTGAAACCCACCTTAAGATAAGATATCCCATATCATAAGATAGTAAGACCCCTTGTAGACAACAAGGTTGATAGGTCAGAGGTGTAAGCGCAGTAATGCGCGTAGCTGACTGATACTAATAGGTCGAGGGCTTGATCACATTTATATGTGATTCTTAGACCTTATACAAATTATTTCTTTTACGCTTTTGTTATTGAACTATGCAGTTGTCAATGTTCCCTTTAATAGATTATCCTACGGCTATTTGGCCGTTAATAATAACCATTGCGGTGGTTATAGCGAGAAGGATCCACCTGTTCTCATACCGAACACAGAAGTTAAGCTTCTCAACGCTGACAATACTTGGCGGGTAACTGCCCGGGAAGATAAGAAGCTGCCGCATCCAACAAGGCGCAAGAGTATTTTATAAATACTCTTGCGTTTTTTTATGCCCGTTTTTTCGTTACCACCGATATCTCATTATTTTTTATTTCGTCTTTTTATTGCGGCCTAAGTAGTTTTTTTGTAACTTGCGTTTTTGTTACCACCTATGTTCCATTATATTTTATTTCTTTTTTTGTTACGGTCTAAGTTGTTTTTTATGCCCATTTTTCGTTACCAACAATGTTCCATTATTATTTTATATTTTCTTGTTATGTCGATACTTCTTGACTTTATTATTTTTTTATATAGGCCTGCGTTTCGTCACTTTTTATCTCGAACATTTCCAATTTCACTTGTCGTTATTATTTATCTCGTAGCCTTATTTTTGCGTAAATATTTTTTGCTACCTTTTATTATAATAAGCAATATCTATCAGTTATTTAATTAATATTTATTTTTATCATTTGTAATTGTCTATATAATTATATTTTTTTAAATATTTGTTATAAATGTAAATTTTCCTTTAAGTTCTATCTTTAAATTTAGATATTTCGCAAAGTTTTTGTCAAATTACGAAGTTCTACACGGCGAGATTATTTCGGTCGGTAGAGAGTATATATTTAGCTTTTGGCTGTTGTAGGGCTTCTTATGGGCTTATTTTGCCATACATTTTTTGTTACAGCGTTTTAAGTCTTTTTTATAAGCTCCATAAGACTTAATTTGCTTTAAAATTATTCTTTTATGCCTTGTAAAAAGTCCAAACGGTTAAACTGCTTGCAAGTTCTTTTTTTTAAAGGACAAAAACATAAAATTTTAAACAATAAGTAAAAATAATAGTAAAAAATAAATAAAAGCATAGACAAACTAAGTTTATTTTGTTACAATCTATTAATATCAATGAAATGAAAGCTAATATTATTTTTTTTGAGCGTTTAAACACTATTTAAGACGCTAAAAAATAAAATATATAAGTATTTTTCTTTTTAACTGCATAAGGAGAGTGTATGGCAACGGTAAAAAAGCAGTCTAATATAATATCTTCGCAAAATCCTGCGGCTTGGTGGGGAGAAACTTGGCGAGAAGGGTATTTTGTAGGCAACGGAGTAATTGGCGCAAATGTTTGCGGTGGCGCAAGCTGTGAAAAAGTTCTTATTACCCACGCAGATTTATTGTGGCAAGGTCGAATAAATGTTGTTCCCGACGTAAGCGCAAAGTTAGTTCAAGCTCGTCAACTTGTCGAGTCCGGGCAATATATTGAGGTCGGCGACGTTTACACGAGGGCTCTTGCAAGCAAAAATTTCCGTCCGCAACACTTCTATTCCTTCCCTCTATGCGTGCTTAAAGCTACTACGTTGTTAGAGCGTAGTCCAAAAGAATTCCTACGCAGTCTTAATATGAACAACGCCGAAGTAACGGTTACTTATATTGATGGTCAAACTAGAACCAACCGCAATTTATTTGTTTCTAGGGCAAATGACACTATTGTCTACGAAATAACTAAGACGGGCGGAAGTAAATTGTTGGACTACGAATTTAGCCTAGAAACGCAGGACGCTTACAATAGTCGCACTCCAAACAGCTTTTCTAATCTTCCGCAGGGCGTTAGAACCAAATACGACCGTTATTTTATGTATTACACGGCTCGTAACGACGACGGAGCAGACTACGGCGCAGTTGCAAAACTTAATCATTACGGCGGTAATTTAACAGTTACCGATCAAGGTATTCGTATTTCGGGCGCAAATTCAATAATCATTTATCTTAAAGTATTTGTTAAAAGCGCATACGAAAAAGAGTTTACCCGTCTTAAACAAGAACTTAGTTTGCTTAAAGACCCTTATGACAAATTATTAAAACAACACACCACCATACACCAAAAGTTATATTCTTCTTCAACCCTCAGCTTTGAAGATACCGAAGACCAAATAACTGATGTTTTAATTGAAAATGTTAAAAAGCAAGATATTTCTACCGATTTGATTGAAAAAGAATATAAATACGCAAGATATTTGCTAATTTGTTCGACCAACGAACACGGTAGATTGTTTAATCCTTACGGACTTTGGAGCGGTAGCTTCCGCCCTTATCGTTCGGCTATGCTTTATTCTGGCGCTATACAAGAAGTCTACAACTTTGCCGTGCAAACAAATTTGTTACCGCTTGCCGAATCTATATTTAATTTTTTAGACGAACATTTAGGCGAATTTAAAGATAATGCGATAAGATTATTTAATTGTCGGGGTATATTTATTCCAACAATCCTTGCGACAAATACGGGTAGGCTAGGCTCGATTGAGCCAAACGCAATACATTTTACAGGTTGCGCCGGGCTTACCGCAAGACTTTACAAGCAATATTATTTGTTAACCGGCAATGCCAAATTTTTTAAAACTAGGTATTTGCCCTTTTTGCGTGAGGTTGCGGTATTTTATCAAGATTATTTTAAAATTTTAAAAGATGGTAGCGTACTATCTACGCCGTCGTGTTTGCCGGAATCAACCTTTACAAGCATTTCCGCCTCGCAAGATTACCCAATAGCTAAAAACGCATATATAGACTTTGTTTTATGCAAAGAAGTTCTTACCGACTTAATCGAGGGGTGCAAAGAAAGCAAACTATTCTTAGCCGAGATTGATTCGTGGCAAACCTTACTTAACGCCTTGCCCAAAAGGCAACTTTCACCCGGCGGAGAGATTAAAGACTTTCTTGACTGCGACGTTAAATCAACCCAAATTACCAATATTTCTACGCTTTACGAGGTTGATAACGCCGAAACTGCTAGCGACCTTGCAAACGACCTACTTCAAACGGCAAAAGCTAAGTTTTGCGAACCTAATAAGCAAAATTCTTATAATTTATCTATGCTTGCGCTTGCCTTTGTCAAATTAAATCAAAAGAAACTAGCGCAAGAAGCAATCGCCAACGTGGTTAGAGGTTGTAGTATGTCAAATCTTGCCCTAACCCTTAATGACTGGCGTGGTATGGGCGTGTGTGGTAATGAAATTTATGCCCCGATGCAATTACAAAGCAATATAATAATAGCTTCCGCTATTCAAAATATGTTGCTTAGGACTTCTCAAAATTCTATCTATATCTTGCCTTGTATGCCAACGGAATGGGGCAGTTTTAAAGCCGATAATTTGCTTTCGGTAAATAGTTGTGAAGTTTCTATCGCATATAACAGTTCTAAGTCGACCTTGCAAGTAGATATTAAAGCTAGAAAAGCTAGCGTATTTAATCTAATTTTACCCGATGGAACAAAAAAACTTCTTAAATCGGCGACTAAACTAATATTTGACGTTGAAAAAGATACTATCGACAATATAGAACTATCCGCAGGAAAGTCAATTAGCTTAAATTTTGCGTTTAAGCCCAACAAATAAGAAGGAATGATTATGAAATGTTTATTTTGCGGTTGTGAAGAAAGCAAGGTTGTTGATTCTAGGTCAATCGAAGAAGGCAACGCTATTCGCCGTCGTAGGGAGTGCGAAGGCTGCGGAAGGCGTTTTACGACTTTCGAAACGATAGAGACTACGCCTATATTAGTAATCAAAAATAGCGGAGTACGCCAACCTTTTGACAAAAATAAGCTTAAAAATGGTATTATAAAAGCCTGTGAAAAACGACCTGTCGCAATGCGTCAAGTCGATAGTCTTGTAGAAGACATACAAAAGCAACTTTTTAATTCGCTAGAACAAGAAGTTACAAGCAAGCGTATCGGCGAGCTTGTTATGGAGGGTCTTAAAAGCATAGACGAGGTCGCTTACATTCGTTTTGCCTCAGTGTATAGACAATTTAAAGACAGCGCAACTTTTATTCAAGAAATGACAAAAATTTTTGAACCTGAAAAAAAGATATAATGTTTGTAGATATTTTACTAAAACATTACAATAAATATCCGCTTATGCGCATAGACGACTTTGTTAAATTAATTTATCAAAGCGAATTCGGCGCGCATTTTAACCCTAATTACGATGTAATTCTTCAAGGCATTGAAGAAGAATGTCGAAATCTTACACCGCAAATCAAACCGACAATGCCAATTTCCAGCAATCTTGTAAGGGTAGACTTGCAAGATTGTTTGTATAAAGGCGTAAAATTTTCAATTCTTGCAAATATGTTTTGTTTAAGTAGCCTCGAAGGCAATCAAGAATCTATTTGTCAAAAATTTGATATTTTGCTTGATTTAATTCAAAGTAAAAAAATAAATTTATCTTTAAACGCAACCAAGGCATTTTTAATTAATTATAAAAAGTCGCCTTACGCTTTGTCGCACTCAATGGCTTACAGCAAAAATTATCAACCGCATTATAGAGTAATCGATAGCAAACTTTGGCAACTTTATAAGGTAATTGAAATTATCGAGGGCATAGCCGACAAAAAAGGCACGGTAGTAGTGGCGTTTGAGGGTTGTTCGGCAAGCGGAAAAACCACAACGGCAGGTATAATTAAGAATTATTTTGGCAGTCGTTGCAATTTGTTCCATACCGACAATTTCTTTTTGCCTCAAAGCCTAAAAACGAAGGAGCGACTAGCTGAAATAGGTGGCAACATTAATTACGAAAAATTACAAGAGTTGCTACATTCTATTAGACAGGGACAAGTCGTAGGCTACCAAAGTTTTGATTGCCATACCCAAACTTTCACAAATATTTCCCTACCGCCGTCAAATATCAACATCGTAGAGGGGGTTTATTCGCTTCACCCAACGTTAATTAAAAATTACGACCAAATTTTCTTGTTTAGCGTAGATAAATACGTTCAACAACAGCGAATAACCTTGCGTGACGGGCAAGAGGGGTTAAAACAATACAATGAAGTTTGGTTGCCGCTTGAAAATAAATACCTAAATAGTTTGGCTCTACAAGGAGAAGTAAACTATATCGACGCAAATGACCTTGACAACATCATTATTAAATAAAGATTAATTTAATAACTATTTCAATATTACTTAAATTAAAAAAACGAACATATTCAATATTACTTAAATTAAAAAAACGAACAAATTTAATATTACTTAAATTAAAAAAATGCAACAAAAACTCCACTACACAGTAGTGGAGTTGATTTTTGTAGTAAAATTAACCGTTAATTATTTAATCTCGTCGGTAGGCTCGTCGACAGGTTGCTCAACTGGCTTAGCAACTTTCTTTGGAGCTTTTTTGGCTGTTTCTTTCTTTTCCTCAGTCTTCTTAACCGGACTAGCGACAGGCTTAGCGGACTTTTTGGGAGCAGGAACTTTTGCAGCTTCTTTTGCCTTTCTTGCGTCGTTAATAGTCGCCTTAATTGTGGCTTGTTCTTCGGCTTTTTTGACTGCGGCAGCCTTTTGCTCGGCTTGCTTTTGTGTCTTAGCGTCAATCTTGATTACGACAATGCCGTTTACAAGTTGATACAAAGCTTTACTAACTTGTGATTTTTTGCGGTTAGCGCAATTTTTGTGGATAACGCCCTTAGTTGCTGCGCCGTCGATTTTGCTTTCGGCGATAGGCAATAATTTCTTAGCAAGTTCAAGGTCGCTACTAGAAATAGCTGCGTTAAATTTTTTGATTGCGGTGTTCATTTGCGAACGAACCATTTGATTTTCAAGTTTTTTCTTGTTTGAAACAGAAACTCTCTTTTCTGCGGATTTAATGTTAGGCATTTTCTACTCCTTACCCTTTAATTTCTTATTTAGCCTTGTAATTTTATCACAAATTACAATATTTGACAACAATTTTAGCTAATAATTATTATTTAGTTTGCTTATACATAGTATATAGCGTGAGCATTGTTATAATTGATAGCGGAGTAGGGGGAAGCTCCGTTTACCAAAAGGTAAAAAAATTACTTCCTCAGCAAAATTACATATATTTTTGCGATAATTTGCATTTCCCATACGGAGAGCGTAGCGTTATGGAGTTGCAACAAATAGCCAAACAAAACATCGATTACTTGATAAACAATTACCAAGTAAGTTGTTTTGTTTTAGCTTGCAATACTATTACGGCTTGCGCAATAGATTGTCTGCGGTCAACCTACCTAGACTATTCTTTCGTAGGCACTGAACCGCCAATTAAACAAGCGCTTGAATATACGGCTAATAATTGCTTAGTCGCCAGCACTCGGGCGACAGCGTTAAGTCAACGCTTAAAAGAGCGTTTTAACCAAGATAACGTTAAATTTGTAGCTTTTGACAAGCTTGCCTCAATGGTAGAATGTCAAGAGCCAAGCAAAAATATTAGTAGATATATCAATAGCGTACTTGAAAAACAAGATTATAATTTTGACTGCGTAGCCTTAGGTTGCACGCATTTTTTATTATGTAAATACGAATTTTCCCAAGCATTTATCGGCGAAGTGTTTGATGGTAGCTTAGGGGTTGCGTCTAGGGTTAAACAATTAGTCGGCAAGGCTAGGCAAGAATTTGCTTGTTCGGTTATTTTAACCAAGCACGACGACAACAAATACAATCAAATTGTTAAGTTATTACAGTAATTTTTATTTTTATCTTTGCCATTGTTGCTTTTATTTGTATTATTTGGTTTAACTTGAAATAAAATAAATCAATTTATTAAAAATATTCCTCTATTTATAATAAAAATAATAGTAAATAACCTTAAACTATTTGATAAATATAGCTGTTTAGTGTATAATCACGTTATATGGCGGTTTTTAACTACCTGTAACGCAAGTTTTATAAATTAAAGATAAAGGGGAATAAAAGATGATCGCAAAAGACATTCGCAATTTTGCTCTTATAGGGCACAGCGGTGAGGGTAAGACCACCCTAGCCGAAGCTATACTTTTTAACGCTAAGGCAATAGACAGACAAGGCAAAGTCGACGACGGCAACAGCACGCTTGACTTTGACCCCGAAGAAATAGCTAAAAAAATATCTATTTCGCTATCGGTAGCTAACGGCACTTATAGGCAAACTAAATTTAATATTATCGACGTTCCCGGCTATTTTGACTTTGACGGCGAGAAAGTACAAGCTCTTTCGGTTGCCGACTCTGCTATAATCGTAACTTCGGCTTCGGGCGATATGTCCGTAGGCACAGAGAAGTCCATAGATTACTGTATTGCAAACAAAATACCCGCAATTATATTTATCAACGGTCTTGACAAAGAGAATACTAATTATCAAGGTACTGTTTCGGCAATAACCGAGCGTTATTTAACCAAAGTTACCCCGTTATTTATTCCTATTACTAAGGGTGGATTTAGCGGTTTTGCAAACGTTCTTAATGGTAAATTCTACCAAACTAGCGACGAAGCAAACGCTATCGAAATGCCTTCTGCAATAGCTGACGAAGTAGCTTCGCTTCACTCAAAAGTTGTTGAGTCTGCCGCCGAAAGCGACGACAAACTTATGGAGAAATATTTCGAAGAAGGCGATTTAACCGAAGAAGAAGTTGAGCAAGGTCTTAAACAAGGCGTGCTTAATTGCGTAACAATTCCAATATTTGGCGGAGCTGCTTATTCTAACAAGGGTATATTCAACTTAATGAACCATATCATTTCCCTTTTACCTAGCCCCGACAAACGTGAAATAATAGCTACCGACGACGACGGCAACAGCAAGACAATCAAATGCGACGCAACTTGCCCTGTTGTTTTGAGAGTATTTAAGACCGTAGTAGACCCCTTTGTAGGTCGACTAACATATTTTAAATTACTTAGTGGTTCGCTAAAAAGCGGTTTAATGCTTAAAAA
Source organism: Clostridia bacterium (assembly GCA_036654455.1). Classification (NCBI taxonomy): domain Bacteria; kingdom Bacillati; phylum Bacillota; class Clostridia; species Clostridia bacterium. The sequence continues at coordinate 8,133 of JAVVRZ010000004.1, forward strand.
CGCCAATAAGGACAGCGAGGAAAAGATAAGCTCAATGTATTTTGTTAAAGGCAAAAAACAAGAGCCTACCGATACAATCACAGCCGGCGACATCGGCGCAGTTAGCAAACTAAATACGCCAACAACAGGCGACGTGCTTAGCGAGGGCGTAGAACTTACCCTTCCGCCCATCAATATGCCTTCACCCGTACTTTCAATGGCGGTTTACGCTGCAAAAAAAGGCGAAGAAGACAAGATTTTTGCCGGACTATCCAAACTTAAAGACGAGGATATTTCTTTCTCGGTAGTTAAAAATATTGAAACAAACGAAATGCTACTTTCGGGCGTAGGCGAAAACCAACTTGACATTTTGTGCCGTAAATTAAGAAATAAATTCGGCGTAGAAGCCGTGTTAAAAGAACCTCGCATCGCATATAAAGAAACAATCAAGGGCAAAGCTACCGCCGAAGGCAAACACAAAAAGCAATCGGGCGGAGCAGGTCAATATGGCGTAGCTACAATCGAATTTGAGGCGGGCGCAGCCGACGGTATGTACGAATTTTGCGACAAGGTCGTAGGCGGAGCAATACCCAAACAATTTATTCCGGCAGTAGACAAGGGGCTTAAAGAAGCCGTTAAAAAAGGTATCCTTGCAGGTTACCCAATGATTAACCTTAAATGTAGCGTAATTGACGGTAAATATCACCCCGTAGACAGTAAGGAAATCGCTTTCGTTTCGGCGGCAAAACTTGCATACGAAGAAGCTATTCCTAACGCAAAGCCAATTCTTCTCGAACCGGTATATCTTATTAAAGTAACTGTTCCCGAGAGCTTTATGGGCGATATTTTAGGCGACCTTAATAAGCGTCGTGGTAGAGTGCTAGGTATGGAGCCTGACCAGGGTAGACAAATTATTTCCGCCGAAGTTCCTATGGCTGAAATTACTAAATACGCAACCGACCTGCGTTCGATGACGCAAGGCAGAGGCAGTTTTACTTTGGAGTTTATTAGATACGACGAAGTTCCCGCATTGTCGGCTACTAAGATTATCGAAGACGCTAAAAAGCGCGCGACCGAAGAAGAATAAACTAATATTTACAAAATTTAAAGGGGCAATTAGATACGCCCCTTTTTTGTATAAATTTTACCGTTTTTATATTTTACTTAAAAAAATTGATTTTTAGTCAACATTACTATATAATGTATGGCAAGATAAGGAGAAGTTTATGAAAATTTTGGTTACGGGCGGTACGGGCTACATCGGTAGTCATATTGTAGTCGAATTATTAAGCAGAGGCGACGAAGTCGTTATAATAGACAACCTCTCTAACAGCGACATTACCGTACTTGACCGAATAGCTCAAATTACTTCGGTTCGTCCGTCGTTTTATAAATTAGATTTATGTGACCTTGACGGGTTGTCGTACATTTTTTCCATACACAAATTCGATGTGGTAATACATCTTGCAGGCAAAAAAGCAGTAGGCGAAAGCGTAGAAAAACCCCAAGAATATTACTACGTCAACCTTATCGCCACGCTTAATTTAGCCTCGTGTATGCAACAATTTGAAGTAAAAAATCTTGTATTTTCTTCTTCGGCTACGGTGTATAGCCCAAGCAAAACTCCCGTAGACGAACAAGCTAATCTAGGTTGTACAAACCCTTATGGATATACCAAATTATTTAACGAACAGATACTAATTGATATATGCAAAGCTAACAAATCTCTTAACGTTGCAATTTTAAGGTATTTTAACCCGCTGGGAGCGCATTCTAGCGGTCTAATAGGAGAGTGTCCTATTGATACGCCTAACAATCTTGCGCCCTACGTGCTTGCGGTTGCAGGACGACAATTACCCTACGTAAGAGTATTTGGCAACGATTATTCTACGCCTGACGGCACAGGCGTAAGGGACTATATTCACGTTTGCGACCTAGCAAAGGGGCATATTAAAGTTATTGACAAACTGCTTACAAACTGCGGTTGTGTAATATATAATTTAGGAACTGGCAAGGGCTATTCCGTGCTTGAAGTAATCGACGCTTACAGGGTAGCGACTAAGGCGGATATTCCATATCAATTTTTGCCAAGACGACCAGGCGACATTGACTCGGTCTACGCCGTAGCCGATAAGGCACGTAGAGAACTTGGTTTTACGGCAGAAAGAACCTTACTTGATATGGCAAAAGACAGTTGGAAATGGTATCAATATTATTTAGCTCATATCAATAAGACAAAGAATTAACTTTGAGAACTTGTGATTGACAAATGATTGACAAACATATCAAGGGTTAGTTTAGCTAAGTCGCTTAATAGAATATTTAGCAAGAGTTATTTAATTGAAAATTATTAAAATTATTAAAACAAATTATAGGAAGTAAATTATGACAGTAAACAAGGCTTGTATATTAGCCGCAGGTCGTGGAACACGATTTTTGCCCTACACTAAGGCGGTTAGTAAAGAAATGATAGCCGTTGTCGACCGTCCTGCAATTTCGCTAATCGTAGACGAAGTAATCAGTTCGGGGATAAAGGATATTTTAATCGTCATTAGTCACGACAAAGAACAAATAATTAAGTATTTTAGTCCCGACCAAGACTTGCAAAATTTTTTAATTGCAAAAAATAAACCTATTCTTGCAAAATTAGTACAAGAAATAGGCGATAGAGCAAATATTTCTTATGTTTTTCAGTCTGTTGCAAATGGCTCGGGCGAAGCGGTTAAACTTGCAAAAGAGTTTTGCGACAATTCGCCTTGCGTTATTCTTAACGGCGACGACGCAATATATAACGCAAATAAGACTGCAACGACCCAATTAATAGAGTGCTACGAGAAATATAACCATACTGTAATAGGCGTGCAACAAGTTACTCGTCAACAAATTAGCGCTTACGCCTCTTGCAACATTGTAGCAAGTTTTGCAAAAGCTCACTTAGTCGACCAAGTGATTGAAAAGCCTTGCGAACAACAAATTAAGAGCTTGCTTGCTCCGCTAGGTCGCTACGTAATTACCCCAGACTTTTTTAATTACTTAGACAAGATTACTCCTGCAAATAACGGCGAACTTCAATTTACCGATGCAATAAACTTGCAAGCTAACAAAGTCGGCATTTACGCTTACGAATTTGAGGGTAGACGCTACGACTTAGGCGACAAATTAGGCTATCTTGAAGCCGTAGTGGAATACGCTCTTAGAGATAATTTGTTAGGCGAACCTTTTGCCAGGTACTTAAAGACTTTAAATAATAAATAATTAGTAATATATTTTTATAAAAAAAGGAGAACATCTATGAGTTATCAAACAAGAAACGACATTCCTACCCAGCACAAATGGAACTTAGCCGACATTTTTGTTTCAACGGAGGCGTGGGACAAGGAATTTGAGCAAATCTTGGCTTTACTGCCCACGTTTACCGAATACAAGGGCAAGCTTAACAACAAAAAGACCATTCTTGAAATGTATAAAAATAATGACATTACAGAAGAACGTATTGAAAAGTTGTATTGCTACGCTTATATGACTTATTGCGAGGACAGCAAGAACACCGATTCGCAAACAAGATATGGCAAAGTATCTACATTGCTCTCTAAGATGTCGGAGCTACTCGCTTATGTAGAACCGGAAATGTCTAAAATACCCGACCAAGAACTTAACGAAATGGTTGCCGACAAAGATTTTGCCGATTATAGCGAAAGCCTAAAAGCTTTAATTAGAAATAAGCCTCACGTACTCAGCGAAGAACAAGAACGCATAGTAGCTTCAACTGGCGACGTTACCAGATTTTTTAACGAAACATTTTCTCGTCTAGATAGCGGCGACCTCGACTACGGCTCGATTATGGTCGACGGCAAGGAAGTTAAACTTTCTCACGGCGCATACTCAACCTTAATGCAACACCCCGACCAAAACGTTCGCAAACTTGCCTTCGAAAGGTATTATAAGGCTTATATCGACCAAGTAAATACAATTTCGGCAATATACGAGGGTAGCGTTAAGAGCGACATTTTCTACGCTAAGGTAAGAAAATTTGACTCGGCTATGGAGAAAGCAACTTTCTACGAAAACGCCGACAAAGTCGTTTATGAAAATTTAATTAAGAGCATCAACAATTCTTTTGAACCTTTGCACGAATATATAGCGCTACGCAAAAAATTATTAAAGGTCGACAAGTTAAATATGTACGATTTGCACGTTCCAATCTTTGCTAACGCCGATATAGCTGTCGATTATGAAAAAGCGTTTGATATGGTGCTTGAAGGTCTTGCTCCCTTAGGCGAAGACTATCGCAAACTATTACTTACTGCTCGCAATAACCGTTGGGTTGACGTTTATGAAACTCCAACTAAGCGTGGCGGAGCATACTCAATGGGCGTTACCGGCGTTCACCCCTTTGTAATGTTAAATTATCAAGAAACAACGCACGACATATTTACCCTCGCTCACGAGCTAGGTCACTCAATGCACAGTCATTATTCGTCAAAGAATCAACCGCAAGCAAAAGCCGGCTACACAATATTTGTCGCCGAAGTTGCTTCAACCGTAAACGAAGTGTTGCTACTTAATTACTTACTTGCAAAAGAAAAAGACGTAAATATTAAGAAATATCTACTATCTTACTACCTAGATATGTTACGCACTACTATGTATAGACAAGCAATGTTTGCCGAATTTGAGTATATCGCCCACAAGAGAAGCGAGAACGGCGAACCTTTGTCAAGCGAAGTGCTAAGTAACGACTATTACGAACTAAACAAGAAGTATTATGGACCATCGGTTGAGCATAACCAACAAATTAGATACGAATGGGCAAGAATACCTCACTTTTACAGGGCGTTTTACGTTTATAAATATAGCACAGGCATTACAAGCGCAGTATGTATCGCTCAAAGAATACTCAAAGAGGGCGCTCCAATGGTAGCTAAATACAAACAATTCTTATCGCTAGGTTGTTCGCTTGACCCGGTAAGCGAGCTTAAAGTTGCAGGCGTTGACCTAACAAGCAATGTTCCGTTTGACATAGTTAAGCAGTCTTTTGCCGAAACGTTACAACAATTAAAGGAGCTATACGAATAAATTATGGTTAAACATATTGTTTGTTACACTTTTAAAAACGCAGGCGATAAGCAAAAAGCCCAAGATATTTTGTTATCTATGGTAGGCAAAGTACCGCAAATTATTGAAATATCTGCAAAACCCGACTTTCTTCATAGTCCACGTTCTTACGAACTTGCGCTTGAAGTAACCGTAGCCGACAAACAGCAACTAGACGCATATCAACAGAACGAATATCATTGTAATGTTGTCAAAGCATTTATGCATAGCGTTGTAGATAAGGCAGTTTCGGTAGACTACGAATTCTAATCTAATCAATTAAAATTGCTTGTTGGCATTAACAATAGGCATAAATTTAAAAAAAATAGGAGGTATCAATGTATAATTTCGACCCAATGTTTTATGCGGACATTCGCATAGAAGATAGATATTCTACAAATATAGTGTTTAAGAATAATGTGTTTGAAAGCATAATCGAGCGTAAAGATAAGCGAGCTTTCATAAGAGTTTTTGACGGAATAATGTGGTATTACGCTTCTACGAGCGAGATTAGTAACGTTCAAACCGAGCTTAACAAACTATACAAGCAGGCAAAACCAAATAAAGATATAGCTTCTAATCCGGTTGTTGCAAAATTTGAGGTAAATAAAGACCGCAAAATTGTATTTACGGATAATAATATTCGCAACGTATCTAAGCAAGATAAACTCGACCTTGTTAAAGATTGCTTTAACTATTTAACTCAGCCTTATATTAAGTTATCGGTTGTAATGTATATAGACCGTAGTAGCCTTTACGAATTTTATTCAAGCAAGGGCGCAGACATTAAATACGACCATCAAACCGCAGGGCTTAACATTATGTACGCCTTAGCAAGCCAAACCGAACAATTTACAGGCAGGTTTGGTAGGGGCGAAACTAGCTTTGACAAGTTAATTAATTTAGGTCAAGCTATTACCAAAGAAGTTGACAGAGGCGTAGACTTTTTGCTTAACGCCAAACCTTGTAAGAAAGGCAACTTCCCCGTTGTGCTTTCTCCTATCGTAGCAGGCGTGTTTGCTCACGAATCTTTTGGACATAAGAGCGAAGCCGACTTTATGCTAGGCGACGAAACTATGCGTAAAGAGTGGGCGATAGGTAAAAAAGTCGCAAGCGATATCTTAACCATTGGCGATACCGGCGTAGAATTAGGTTCGGGCTATGTGCCTTACGACGACGAGGGAACAAAGGCAACACGGACATATTTAATTAAAGACGGTATTTTGTCGGGCAGGCTTCATTCTTCTCAAACCGCAGTGTATCTTAAAGAGGAGCTAACCGGTAACGCACGGGCAATGAACGCTCAATACGAGCCCATAGTTCGTATGACCTCAACCTATATAGGTTCGGGCGACAGTACTTTTGAACAACTTATTTCAACTATTAAAGAAGGTTATTTTATCTACGACCTTGCGCACGGTTCGGGTATGAGCCAATTTACCATAGCGCCAACCATTTCTTACGAGATTAAAGACGGCAAAATTGCAAATCCCGTAAAGATATCGGTAATTACCGGGTCGGTATTTGAAACGCTAGGTTTAATTGACGGGTTAAGCGACAAGACCGAGATGCTTTCTTTTGTAACCGGCGGTTGTGGCAAAATGGAACAATATCCTCTAAACGTATCTTTCGGCGGGCCTTATGTAAGGGTGTCAAAGATGAGCGTACAATAAGGAGTTTAAACTATGCAAAAAGAAATTATTAAGACAAAATCTACAAATTATACGGTAAATATTACAAATAGCAAGGTTACTTCGTTACGCAAAGTCGTCAATACCTTAACAACCGTAAGAGCTTACGAGAATGGTTATATAGGTATAGCCGGCGGAGTAGGAGAAATTGACCTTGCAGAACTTGAACAACAAGCTATCGCTAACCTTGACAACAAAATGACTTACCCCTGCGAATTGCCGGAAAATGTCACAAAAGACGTTGACGTTGCTAACGCAATTATCAATCCCGACAATTTTGTTGAAATATGTTCTTCAATTATGTCTAGGGTATCCTTAGCTGCGCCGACCTTTATGTTTTCTAACATAATTGTTTATAGCGAATTAGAGAAATATTATTCTAATTCTTGCAATAGCAGTCTTAGTTACAAGGGCAATTCTATTCAAGTAGCGCTTGTGCTTAAAGAGAAAAGTTCGGCAAATCTATTTGACCTATTTTACGAAGCTGAGGCTGATTACATTGATATCGACCAAATTGTAGCCGATATTACCGACCTTACCGCAAACTATTATATTCCTTGCGACATAAGCGAGGGAACGCACAAAGTTATTTTTAATGGATTTAACGTTGTCGATTCGGCTATGCAACACCTTTCTTGCGAGATGTATGGCGTAGGCGCTTCGCTGTTTAAAGATTCGCTCGGCAAGCAAATATTCAACCAAGATTTTAACCTTTATTATAATTCTAACCCAGAAGAACAGATATGTATTCCATTTTTTGACGCCGAAGGGCGTTTTGGACAAGATTACAAGTCTTATATTATTAAGGATGGAATTTTGACTAACTTACTCGGCAACAAGAAGGTTGCTCAAAAGTTTAATTTGCCTTGCGCCGAACGTTCTTCCGCCGACTACGACGGGCTTGCGCAAGCTAGCCACGTAGGTATGGAAATAGGTTGCAATAATCAAAGTTTAGCCGAGCTTGCAGGCGAAGAAGCCGTACTTATAACCATTGCTTCGGGCGGAGATATGACTTCGTCGGGCGACTACGCAACCCCTGTTCAACTTGCCTATTTATATAGAAACGGCAAGATAGTCGGTCGTTTGCCAAATCTTAATATTAGCGGTAATATCAAGGATATTTTTGGAAAAGATTATATCGGCTCAACTTCCACGCTTTGTCGTCGTTATGGCAAGTCAAGCTATACGCTTGCTTTAATGAATGTAACTAAATAAAACTTTATTTATATTTAATTAGGCTTGAAACTTAATGTTTCAAGCCTAATTTTTTTTCAAGCGTTAGAAAAATTTATGCAATTTTGCCGATTGTTATCTTAGTCGGCGCTATTATTTAGCAATAGAGGTATAATATTTCGTTTTGTGAGCAAATATAAAGGTATGCCCACGCCGTAGAGAATAATTGCTTGACTAATAAATATCGACAAGCAGTTAAGCCAATAGAAAGCGTCAACTCCGCTAAGCAACCAAATAAGCGGTAGTCCTACGGCATTAAGAACAATAGGCGGTATAGGGGCAAGCCACATATTCTTAATTTCGGCGGTACAAATGCCTGCTATAAGGGTGATTAAAGTTCCAAAAATAATGTCGTAGACACCCATAACAGAAAAATATACGTTTGATATAAGACAACCAACCGTAACGCCAAGAGTAGCAAAAGGCATTAAAGAAGGCAATATTGCAAAACACTCGGCTATTCTTAATTGAATTACGCCGTAGCTAATAGGCGCAAGCACGATTGTCATACTAGCGTATAGAGCGGCAATAACTCCGCTAATACAGATTTTTGTAAGATGCGACATAATTATATTATTACACATTTTACGGTAAAATGCAATTAATACATAATATTATCTGTTTAGATAATACTATACATATAAATCTTTATAAGGAGGAGTGTATGAGGACATTTAATGTTTTTTCGGTTATATCGCTAATTCTAGTAATAATAGGCGCCCTTAACTGGATGGTTGTTGGAATCTTTAACTTTAACTTTGTTTCCTTTATCACGGGAACGTGGACTTGGTTAGAACGAACAATCTATATTCTTGTAGGCGTTGCAAGTATCTATCTTATTATCTGGTCGTGTGTGCGTATGCCCATTAAGACCCAACAAGCCAAAAACTAATCTTAGTTAATTAGTTTAAACCGCTTTTTTAAATGTTAAAAAGGCGGTTTTTTTAATGCTCGATTATTCTTTTAGGCGTAATTTCTAACAGTTTTATCATTATACCGCATATTAAAAAACAAGGTTTAAAAAAATATTTGTATTATATTTAAATTTATGCTATAATATAATTACAAATAAAGTAAAGTGCGTAGCTTTTGCTATTAATTTGATTTTATAAAAGGAGGATAATATGCTAAGTTTTTTTACAAGTTCGGCAGACGCTAACTTTTGGCAAAGTTTTGTGTTACTATTTTCGGAGATGTCGACAATCGTAATTGTTTTGTTTGTCGTAGGAATCTTGTTTTGCTTAATCGAAGTGTTTATACCCGGCATTGGCGCTTTTGGCATTATAGGACTTACGTCTTTTATCGTCGCTATGATTATACGTATGGTTCAAGATGGTAACGCATATATGTTGCTTATTATGGTGTTCTTTGGCGTAACTCTTATCGGCGGGACATTCTTAATCCTATCTCTATTAATCAAGAACGGCAAACTTGACAAAACAAAAATGTTTTTAGTCGGCACGTCGGTTTCTACCGGTATTACAGAAGGCACAAAAGATTACTCAAATTTACTTGGTAAGGTTGGCACTGCTAAGACATTATTGCGTCCTGTTGGAATAGCCACATTTGACCAAGAAACGGTCGACGTAGTCGCATTAAACGGCGTAATTGAGGCAGGCAGTCAAATCAAGGTAATTAAGGTAGAGGGGCAACGAGTGGTAGTTGAACCCGCCGAATAAAATAAATACATATTAGGAGGAATATTATGGCACAATTTTTACTAGCATTTGCGGCAATAGAAGGTTGGGTAATAGCCTTAATCGTTATTATTGCTGTTATTTTACTTTTAGTTTTACTTATTTTCCCAATCGGGACGTGGTTTAGAGCCTTGATAAGTAAGGCGCACGTATCAATGGGGCAACTCGTTGGTATGAAATTAAGAAAAATTAGGTTTAAAATGATAGTCGAAGCTTACATTCGTTCCAAAAAAGCAGGTCTAGACATTGAAGTTAACGAACTTGAAACGCATATTATGGCAGGCGGTAACGTTTTAAATATCGTCGACGCTTTAATATCTGCGCATAGCGCAAATATTGAACTTAGCTCGCAAACTGCAAAGGCAATCGACTTAGCAGGCAGAGACGTTCTTAACGCCGTAAAGATGTCTGTTAACCCTAAGGTAATTGAAACGCCTATTATTAGCGCTATTGCCAAAGACGGTATTGAGTTAAGAGCAAAGGCAAGAGTTACCGTTAGAGCAAATATCAGTCGTCTAGTTGGTGGCGCAGGCGAAGAAACAATTATTGCTCGTGTAGGCGAGGGTATTGTAACAACTGTTGGTTCGTCCTCAACGCATAAGGAAGTTCTTGAAAATCCCGACCTTATCTCTAAGACAGTACTTAGAAAAGGTCTTGACGCAGGTACTGCTTACGAAATATTATCTATTGATATCGCCGACATTGACGTAGGTAGAAATATCGGCGCTCAATTACAAATGGACCAAGCCGAAGCCGACAAGCGTATTGCGCAAGCTAAGGCGGAAGAACGTAGAGCTATGGCAGTTGCAAAAGAACAAGAAATGAAAGCCGCAACCCAAGAAATGAGAGCTAAGGTAGTAGAAGCAGAGGCGGAAGTTCCTAAGGCTATGGCGGAAGCTTTCCGTACAGGCAGGCTAGGCGTTATGGATTATTACAAGATGGAGAACGTTCAAGCCGACACCGCTATGCGTCAAACTCTAAGTGGCGGTACAAAAGAAAGTAAGAAGTAGAATATGGATTATATGATATTTATGCCTATACTCGTATTTATCGTTATTGCCTTTATCATTACAGGCGCAAGCGTTCTTAACGCTAAACGCAAAAACCATCAAGAGGAAGAACGTAAAAAATACGATAGACAGGTCAATTTTAGAGCGCAAAACCATTCGGGCATTGCGCCAAAATCTAAAAAAATCGTTGTTCCGCCAACGGCTTCAACAAGAGAGCCTATGAGGGTAAGCGTAGTAGCTGATAGATTAGCTAGCGGTCACGGACACGCTTCGGCTGGCGATGCGATAGAATTTAGACCAGATACTTCGGGTTCGTTAGGCGACCAAGAAACTGAGGGTTGCGTAGAGCATAATAACATACGCTTTTTAACTAAAACGACAGAAACCGAAGAAGGTCAACAAACTATCTACGATTACGACCAAATAGCCTTAGCTATTGTGCTAGGCTCGGCTCTTTCCCAACCTAAATACAAAGACTTATAATTTACCTACAAAACAATTATCCGCAAGAATTAGTTCTTGCGGATAATTTTGTTTTAATTAATAATTTTATTTAAAATGTTACTTCTTTAATATATTTAATATTTGTATATATTATTTATCTAACAATTCGTAAACCACGCTTTCATAAGCTCTTAATTTACAAGAACATAGATAAGGCGAACTATCGGGATAATTTGAAATAAATAATTTGCTTGAAGCGTAGGTAAGACCTAATTTTGTAGCCTTAAATTTGTAGTCTTTAACGGTAAAATTAGAGATTACAACTAAACGCTTGCCCTCAAATTCTCTTAAATAAGCGTAAAGTTTGTTACCGCCGATATTTATTAAAGAATATGTCCCAAATATCATTTCGTCGTGCGTTTTTCTAAGAGCGATTAAGCGTTTATAATAGTTAAGCGGACTTGTTTGTTTGTCAATTTGACTTTTTACGTTTATCTCTTTATAGTTTGGGTTAACTTTTAGCCAAGTTGTGTCGCTAGAACTAAATCCGCCTTGTTTAGAGCTATTCCATTGCATAGGCGTGCGAGCGTTATCACGAGAAGAATACGCTACAAGTTTCATAGTCAACTTTTTGGTTAGAAATTTATGAAGAAGTTTATAGCTACGGTGGCTCTCTACGTCTTTATAGTCGTCAATATTTTGCATACGAACGCTTGTCATACCTATTTCTTGCCCTTGATAAACGTATGGCGTACCCGATAGGAAAAACATTACGTTAGCTAACATTTTTGAGCCGAGTTCTCTATACTTTGCATTATCCAAACAATATCTGCCCACAATGCGAGCCTGGTCGTGATTTTCAAAATAGTTTGTGTTCCAACCTTTGTCGAATAGACCATTTTGCCAATGTTTATGAGCATTTTTAAGATATTTAAGACTAAATTTTCGTTTTAGTTGCTTTACGCCAAAATAGTTGTCGGCGCTCATTTGCTCAAAAGCAAATACGGTATTGAGTAGAGGAGCATTTTTGTCGGTTAGTTTAATTGCGTCTTCAACGTTGATTAGCACGCTTTCGCCCACGGTGTAAGTGTCATATTTGTCAAGAACGTCATTTCTAAGTTCTCTTAAAATATTGTATAGTTCGGGTTGATTTAAGTAGTGTTCTTTGCCGACAAGGGCGATGTTTGCTTTACCGTTTGGCAGACCCTTAGCTTTTGCTATAATATTAATTACGTCGCATCTAAAACCGTCTACGCCCTTATCTAACCAAAATTTTAAAATATCTTTAATTTCTTGTTTTACAGCCGGGTTTGAGTAATTTAAGTCGGGTTGGCAAGCGTCGAATAGATGTAGATACCATTCTTTTGTCGTCTCGTCGTATTCCCAAGCTTTGCCTATAAAGAAACTTGTCCAGTTGTTTGGAGGCTTTTTGCCATCTTTGCCACGACCCTTTGCCCAAATATAGTAATTGCGGTAAGGGTTGGTAAGGCTACTTCTACTTTGTTTAAACCATTCGTGCGAGCTACTTGTGTGATTGATTACAAGGTCCATTATACATTTTAAGTTGCGTTTATGCATTTCTTCCAAAAGCAAATCAAAGTCTTGCATATCGCCGTATTCGCTATTTATGTTTTTGTAGTCGCTAATATCGTAGCCGTAGTCGGCGTTAGGCGAACAGTACAGCGGAGAAAACCATATTGCGTCAACGCCAAGTTGTTTAATATAGTCTAATTTAGAGATTATACCTTTAATATCGCCAATTCCGTCGCCGTTGCTATCGCAAAAACTACGAGGGTATATTTGGTAAATCGTCATTCTTTTATAGTCCATAATTGATACTCCTTTGCTTTAATAGCTAATTTATATTTTATCACACATAATTAGTAATATCAACATTAAAAAATACTTTTTTCCTACTTGCAAAATAATATATATTTGTGTTATAATAATTAACTAAGGAGGTAAGTTTATATGACTGAATTTGAACTTTGGCGTGAAAAAGCAACCGACCAAACTGTAATTAGTAATTTGCAACAAATGACGCAAGACGAGGAGCGCAAATCTTTTGCATTTTGTAAGCAAATAGAATTTGGAACGGCAGGGCTAAGGGGGCTGATGGACGCAGGCACAAACTGTATGAACGTTTATACAGTAGCTCAAACCACGCAGGCTCTTGCTATTCGTTTACTTAGTGGCTTAGAAAGCGAAGTTGTAGTTTCTTACGACAGCAGGCATAATTCGCTTTTGTTTGCGCAAATTACGGCTACCGTATTAGCTAATAACGGATTAAAAGTATATCTTACCGAAGAAATACAACCTACGCCTTTCTTATCTTTTGCCGTTAAACATTTTTCCGCCGACGCAGGCGTAATGATTACCGCTTCTCATAATAGCAAAGAATATAATGGTTACAAGGTTTACGGCGCAAACGGGGCGCAAATAGGGCAACAAACCGCAGACGAGATATTTGAGATAATAAAGACCGTAGACTGTTTTAACGTCAACACGCAAGGCTTTCTAAATCATTTAAATAAAGGCAACATTCAATATATTAACAAAAATGTAGTAGGCGAATATTTAAATAATGTTTATTCGCAAAGTATTAACACAATAGATAGACTAAGGGTAGTTTATTCGCCCCTTAATGGTTGCGGACATATACTTGTGCCTAAGGTACTAAAAAATAGGGGTTTAACTGATTTATACCTAGTGTCTACGCAAAAGTACCCTAGCGGTGACTTTACCACGTGTTCTACGCCTAATCCCGAGAAAAAAGAAGCCCTTGCCTACGGCATAGAGTCCTTAGAGTCTAACGGCTATGACATTTTAATAGCGACTGACCCCGATTGCGATAGGGTCGGCGTTGCTATCGCCCACAAAGGAAGCACCGTAAGACTTACAGGCAACGAAGTAGGAATACTTCTTACCGATTACCTTCTTTCTAGCAAAAAGGCAAATAAAACATTGTCGCCTAACCCGATTATTATAAAAACTATTGTTACAACCGACTTAGTCGAAGATATAGTAAAAGATTACAACGGAATGTGCGTCGATTTACTTACGGGATTTAAATATATTGGCGAATACGTTGACGGGCTAACTAGGCAAGGGCAACAAAGTCGTTTTGTATTAGGATTTGAAGAAAGTTGCGGTTACCTTACGGGCAACTATGCAGGTGACAAAGACGCAGTCTTAGCAAGTATGTTAATTGCCGAAATGGCGTCCTTCCACCTAAAAAGAGGACAAACTTTGGTAGATAGGCTAGAATATATTTACTCAAAGTACGGCTATTACTCTCAAACACAATTTAGCCTTGTTTACGAGGGAACAAAAGGTATTAAACTAAGGCAAGAAGCTATTGATAAATTAAGAGCGACTGAACTTACTAATTTAGGCGGTCAAACTGTGCTATCTATTACAGATTTGCTTAACAAAAACGACACTAATTTACCAAAAGCCGATGTTTTAATCTATAAATTGAGCAACGACATTAAAGTTATTATTCGACCAAGCGGAACAGAACCGCTTGTTAAATTCTATCTATTTGCAAAGTGCGCTAATAATATTTCCCAAGCGTTATTTTCTAAGTTAGAGTTTTGTCTAAAAGAATTACTGAAATAACACTAAGGAGAGAGGAAGAGGGGTATGAACGAATTATTACAACAGCTTACAATAGAACAGAAGGTCGACCTACTTAGCGGTTTGCATTCGTGGTGGACTAGGGGGCAAGAGCAACCCTATGTTCCGCAAATAATGATGACCGACGGCCCTTGCGGGTTACGTAAGCAAAGCGCAACTGCTGATAATATCAACGACAGTAGCATAGCTACTTGTTATCCAACGGCTTGTAGTCTTGCAAACAGTTGGGACAGAGATTTAGCGTTTAGCGTTGGTTCGGCTATTGGGGCGGAGGCTCGTGCCGAACAAGTTTCAATAGTGCTAGGGCCGGGCGTAAATATCAAGCGCAACCCTTTATGCGGTAGAAATTTCGAGTATTATAGCGAAGACCCTTTTCTTACAGGTAGACTTGCCGACAAATGGATTGAAGGCATTCAAAGCCAAAAGGTCGGCGCTTGCGTTAAACACTTTGCCGTAAATAGTCAAGAAACAAGAAGGTCTACTATTGATACTCTTGTAGACGAACGAGCGTTAAGAGAAATATACCTCTCAGCTTTTGAGTATATTACGCTTAATAGCAAACCTTGTTCGATTATGGCTGCTTATAACAAGCTTAACGGCGTAAGTTGCGCTCAAAATAAGCGTTTGCTTACGGATATTCTACGTGGCGAATGGGGATACGAAGGTTTGGTTATGTCCGATTGGGGCGCAGCTTATAACATCGTAGAGTGTATTCGTAACGGTATGGATTTAGAAATGCCCGACGGACTAGGTTTATCCAAAAAAGCTTTACTCGAAGCAGTCAAAAATGGCGAACTAGATGTTAGCGATATAGATAGGGCAGTAGCTAACGTACTTAAATTAGTATTCGCTCGCAAAAAAGATATTACCGAAAAAGCCGTAGTGGACCTTGCCGAACAACATTTGTTAGCTAAGGAAACCGCTACCGAATGCGCAACACTGCTTAAAAATAATTTAAACGTATTACCTCTCAAACCCGAACAAAAAGTTCTTGTAGTAGGCGAACTGGCTAAAAATATGCGTTTTCAAGGCGCAGGAAGTAGTCATATACACGTTTCGCCAACGCCTAATCTGCTTGACACTCTAAGACTTAATAATATTGACGTAGGTTATGCACGTGGTTACGACGCTTCAACCGACGAAATTAACAGCGAATTAATAGAGCAAGCGTGTAACTCCGCCAAAGATTACGACATCATTGTATTTTGTGGCGGACTTACCGATATTTACGAAAGCGAAGGTTACGATAGGGAGCACTTAGATATGCCCCTAGCCCAATCTCACCTTATTAGCAAGTTGACCAAGCTAGGCAAAAAGACCGTGTTTGTTTCTTTTGGCGGCTCTCCCTACATAATACCTTATGTAGACGAGATAGACGCAATTTTAAATATGTATTTATGCGGACAGGGCGCAGGCGAAGCCACATACGAATTGTTGTATGGTATAAAGAATCCTTGTGGCAAACTTAGCGAAACCTGGCCTAAAAAATTGTCAAGCGTGCCTTGTTACAACTTTTTTAATCGTAAAATTCGCAGTAGCGAACATCGAGAGAGTATTTTTGTAGGATATCGCTACTATGATACATTTGATGTTCCAACATTGTTTGACTTTGGTTATGGACTGTCCTATACTCAGTTTGAGTATAGCGACTTTACCGTCAACAAAAATAATGTCTACAATTATACTGTAAGCGTAAAAGTGAAGAATATAGGTTCTACTTCTGGCAAAGAAGTCGTTCAACTTTATATAGCTAACCCTCGTCAAGATATAATTAGAGCAAAAAGGGAATTAAAAGGTTTCGCCAAGACAGATTTGCTCGAACCAAACGAGGAACAAGAGATAATTTTTACCCTAGACAAACGCAGTTTTGCTTTTTATGACGTAACAAAGAGCGATTATGTTGTTCCTAGCGGTAAATATACCTTACAAATAGGGGGCGGACTTAAACAAATTAAGGCGACAAAGGTTATTACGGTTTCGGGTGAAACCATACCGAGTATGCAGGCAGATTATCCCAGTTATTTTGAGCAAAACGGCGATACATTCTTTATCCCCGAAGACGAATTTGTTAAATTACTGGGTAGACCATTGATTGAGGACGGCGAATTTCACAAGGGCGAATTTACCCTCTCTAACACGCTTTACGATATGCGCGCAAACAGATTTATTAGATTTATAACTAATATTGTAATTAAACAGACTATTAAGAGTATGGGTATGTCTAAGCATAATCCGGCTGTAAAGATGGCTATTTCGGGTACGCTTGAAACTCCGCTTATAAATGCAACGGCAATGAGTCAGGGCGTATTTAAACGCAAATTTTGCCAAGCGTTAGTTTATATTGCAAACGGAAAATTCTTTAAGGGAATAGGTCATTTGCTAAGTAAGGAGAAATAATGATAAAATTTGACTTTACAAATATGCTTGATACCGCAGTTAAAAATGGTATTGACAAAAAAGATTTATTGTCTAGCGAGGTGTATTCTGCCTATGATTTGGTTCAAAGTAATCGTGGTAAAGGTATGCAAGAGTGGATGGATTTGCCGGAAAATCAAGACCAAGTCGTACAAGACATTTTAGATACGGCAAGGGAAGTTCAATCAAACTTTGACTATTTTGTCGTGCTAGGAATAGGCGGTTCGGCGTTAGGCTCTATTGCGGTATTTAACGCTTTATGTCACCTATATCATAACGACTTGCCTAAGGTAGCTCGTGGTAATGCGCCCAAATTTTACGTATTAGATAATGCCGACCCCGAACGTATGCGAGCTCTTTTTGATTGTATCGACTTAAAAAAGACAATGTTTAATTGCATAACTAAGTCCGGCGCAACTAGCGAAACTATGAGTCAATACTTAATTGTTACAAATTTGCTTAAACAATGTTTAGGCGAGGATTATAACAAACATATTATAGCGACAACTTCGGCAAACAAGGGCAATTTAATTAAGCTAGCTAGGGAACACTCTTATAAGACATTTTATATTCCCGAAGGCGTAGGCGGAAGGTTCTCGGTATTTAGTCCCGTTGGGCTACTTCCATTTGCCGTACTCAACATAGATATTATAAGTTTACTCAAAGGCGCAAGCGAAATGAACAAAATTTGTTCTTCTCGCAATCTTTTGACTAATCCCGCTTTAATGTCGGCAGTAATTCAAAAGAAAGCTATCGACAAAGGCTGTAATATAAGCGTGCTTATGCCTTATGCGGACAAGCTTAAATATATAGCAGATTGGTTTTGCCAACTTTGGGCGGAATCTATCGGCAAAGCAGTCGATAAATCGGGTAAGGTCGTAAACGTTGGGCAAACTCCGGTTAAGTCACTAGGCGTTACCGACCAACACTCCCAAGTTCAGCTTTATGCCGAAGGGCCTTACGACAAAGTCGTAGTGTTTTTAGAATGTGGGTTTGATACCGTATACAAAATTCCCGAAGAAAAGACCGAGTTTGACGACGTTAATTTCTTATGCGGACAAACTCTTAATCAATTAATGGATAGCGAAATGCGAGCTACAAGGTATGCTTTAACTAAGGCAAATAGACTTAATTACACTATTACTATGCCTTGCGTAAACGCATATTATTTAGGACAACTTATGCAAATGTTTATGTTGCAAACTGCTTATATGGGCGCAATTTACAATATAGATACTTACAATCAACCCGGCGTAGAAGGGGGCAAAAATGCAACTTACGCTTTATTTGGCAGAAGCGGTTACCAAGAATTAGCCAAAGAACTTAGCGTAATTCCCGACGAACAATTTATTATTTAAGCGAGGAACAAACAATGATTAGTAAACTTCCACCTAAGGGAATGAGGGACTTTCTCCCTTCGCAAGTAAGAGCTAGAAATTTACTTTTACAAAAAATAAGAGAAACATATTCTAGTTACGGTTTTGTTGAAATAGAAACTCCTTGTATCGAAGATATCTCCCTACTTCTAAGCAAACAAGGCGGAGATAACGAGAAATTAATGTACAAAATTTTAAAGCGAGGCGACAAGTTGGCTAAATCGTCAAACGAGGACTTATGCGACCTTGGACTAAGGTTTGACTTGACCCTACCGCTTTCAAGATACTATGCAAATAATATCGGCAGTCTTCCGCCGGTATTTAAGGTAATGCACATAGGCAACGTATTTAGAGCCGATAGACCGCAAAACGGACGATATAGGCAGTTCGTTCAATGCGACATAGATATCATTAACGAGCCTACAATTCTTGCCGAGATTGAATTAATTAACGCAACTTCGGCGGCTTTATTTGCCGTTGGCATACGTGGGGCAAAGGTAATTATCAACGACCGCAACTTGCTTAAACTACTTGCAAGCTATTGCGGATTTGCAGAAGAACAATATGACGAAGTATTTATTACCCTAGACAAACTAGATAAGATAGGTTACGACTCGGTCTACGAGGAGCTAATTACAACGGCTAGTAAAGATGCTTCGGCTAAGTTAGTCGCCACCATACAGCAAATAAGAGCCTCTAATGACCAGTTAAATTGTGTTAGGTCGGTTTTGGGTAGTTTGGCAGAACCCTATATCGACTCGCTTAGCCAAATTATTTGTAGCGCCGAAGCGACTTTTGACATTACGCTTGTAAGAGGTATGAACTACTACACAGGCACAATTTTCGAAGTGACTACGCCCGAATTACCTTATTCGGTAGCAGGCGGAGGAAGATACGACAAATTAATTGAGAAGGTCAGTGGAACGCCAACTTGCGCTTGCGGTTTTTCAATCGGCTTTGAACGCATCTCGGCATATCTAGGCGACAACGTAGATTTGCCTAAACAACAAGCCATAGCCTTTGTTTTTGACAAAGCCTACATTTCGCAAATAAGTAAAATTTTTGACTTAGTTAAAGAATATCGCAAAGACAACGTATGCAGTATTTTTACCAAGAGCAAGAACTTTTCTTATCAAATAAAGTCGCTCTATAACAATTCTTTTACGGCAATAATGGTTTATAACGGCAATACTTTTGAGGAAATATAAGTGACCAAACAAGAAAAAGCTAAGTTATACGTCAATCCTAAGCCTATCGCCATTGAGGACGGGGCTAAGTTTGACATAGATATAAATAAGGGTCTAAGCGATAATCAAGTAGCTACAAGGCGAAACGAAGGGCTTGTAAACCTTGACGCGCGTAAAAAAGGCAAGTCGATTTTGCAAATTTTGCTGTCGAATGTCTTTACCTACTTTAACTTAGTATATATGATATTGTCTGCAATATTGATTATTTTTCAGCAGTACAAGCAACTTATGTTTTTAGGCGTAGTTTTACTAAACACGGCTATTGCGATTATTCAAGAGATTAAGTCGAAGCGCTCGTTAGACAAACTTAAATTTATATCTATTCCGCACGCTACCGTTATGCGTAACGGCGTAAAACAAAAAGTTACTATCGAGCAAGTCGCCCTTACGGATATTATTTATTTTTCTAACGGCAGTCAAATTTGCGCCGACTGTATTGTAATTGAGGGCGGAGTTGAAGTCAATGAATCAATTCTTACCGGCGAAAGCGAAAGCGTGCAAAAAAATAAAGGCGACAAGATATTTGCAGGTAGTTACGTAGTTTCTAACAACTGCACGGCTATTGTAGTAGCCGTAGGCAAATATAACTTTATAAATACCCTTGCAGGCAAGGCTCGCCAATACAAAAAGCCCAAAAGTCAACTTAATAAATCATTTAAAATTATTCTTTATGTAGTGTCAGTGTTGATACCTATACTTGCCTTTGTAATTTACAATATAAATTTTAGAGCGATAGGCTTTGGCGATATGCCAACTTTTATCAACAAGACTGTTTCGCCTATAATTAACATAATTCCAGCAGGCCCATTCTTGCTTACTTCGGTAGCCTTAGCGGTATCGGTAATAAGGTTAACCCAACACAAAACTATGGTGCAAGAGCTGTATTGCATAGAAATGTTAGCAAGGGTAGACACTCTTTGTCTTGACAAAACTGGCACGCTTACCGACGGCACTATGCGAGTAATAGAGAGTATTGATTTAAGAACTGACGGTAAGTTGATGGTTAAAGATATTATTTCTACAATGAATAGCGCTTTCAACGAGTCAAATATGACTGCGCAGGGGCTTAAAGCTTTTTACGGCGACAAAAAACACCCAATGCTAAAAAGTTCGGTTGTGTTGCCATTTTCTTCTAAACGCAAATTTTCAGCCATTTCTTTTGAAAGAGAAGGGACGTATTTTTTAGGCGCTCCCGAATTTATCTTAAAGACAAAAAATCAACGTATCGACGATATGGTAGACAAATACGCAGGGCAGGGGTATCGAGTGCTTCTACTTGCTCATTCTACAAGTATGATGCTCTCTAATGCAGATTTAAGTCAACTGCCATTACTCCGTAGACCCGTTGCCTTGATTGTAATAGAGGACCATATACGAAGCGACGCCGAGCAAACGCTCAACTGGTTTAGAGATTTAGGCGTAGATATCAAGCTAATTTCGGGCGATAACCCTATTACGGTTTCAAATATTGCAAAAAGGCTAGGTATTGTCGGCGGAGAGAATGCCGTTAGCCTAGAAAACTTTACCGACGAAGAAGTCAAAGATTGCGCTACAAAGTTTAGCGTGTTTGGCAGAGTTAGCCCCGAACAAAAAGCTATACTTGTAACGGCTTTAAAGGCTAACGGGCGTACGGTAGCTATGACGGGCGACGGCGTAAACGATATTTTAGCGCTTAAAGAAGCTGATTGTTCTATCGCTATGGCAAGCGGAAGCGACGCAGCCTACAACGTGTCGCACTTAGTTTTGCTTGACAATAACTTTGCTAACCTTCCGCAAGTTGTATTAGAAGGTAGGCGAGTAGTCAATAATATTCAAAACGCTAGTAGTATGTTCTTTATGAAGACCGTATTTTCTACCGCTTTGATGGTTTTTTTAGCAATTTTAGGTTTTGGTTTCGGTATTTATTACGCTTATCCTTTTTCAACCACGCAAATAATTTTAATCGACACCTTTATAGTAGGCTTGCCGACGGTTTTTTTAGCCTTGCAACCCAACAAAAATATTATAAAAGGTAACTTTCTTACCAACATTTTTAGACGAGCTATACCGGCTAGCATAACTTTTTTTGTAAGTTTTATTGTGCTATTTGTATTTAATTTTGTGTACAAGTTGCCAGTTAAAGTCGAACATTTCCAAACAGTTTGCGCTTTGTGCTTTGTGCTGTGTTCTTACTACGCCTTAGTTTACGCTTGTAAACCTTACAAATTTTGGAAAATTTTACTCCTTATCGTAGTAATTTTTGTAATATTTATAGGCGCTACCGTATTTAGAGAATTTTTAGATTACGCCTTGCTTTCTCGTGAAGAAGTGCTACTTCTTTTGACTGTGTCTATGGCGAGTTTTCCTGTTTACGCTTTCGTTTACGCATTATTTAATGGATTTAAACCTAAGTTTGAGTTGGGTCTTAAAGTATGAAAGTAGCGTTAATTACAGGAGGCAATCGAGGCATAGGTAGAGCTACGGTAGAAAAGTTTGCAAGTAATGGCTATATTGTCGCTTTTACTTATAACTCTAATAAACTTCAAGCCGAAGAATTAGTTAAAAAATTATCTTTTTCTCAAAATATAGTTGTAGCTTATCAATGCGACGTGTCTAGCTTAGCTAGCTGTCAAAACGTAGCGAGTCAAATAATTAATCAATTTAAACATATTGACTGCGTCGTTTGTAACGCAGGCATTTCTATTTCTAAACCAATTACCGATTATACGCAAGACGATTACGCTTCAATTATGTCGGTAAATGCAAGAGGCGTGTTTAACACCGTAAAAGCTGTTGTTCCTTATTTAATTTCTAGTAAAAGCGGTAATATTATAGCGCTTTCTTCAATCGCCGAACAAGGTTTAAGTTGCGAAAGCGTCTACGCTATGAGTAAGGGCGGAGTAGTTAGCTTTGCGTATTCGCTTGCTAAGGAATTAGGGTTAAGTAATATTCGGGTAAATTGCGTTAGTCCCGGTCTAATAGACACCGATATGAATAGTCAACTAACCGAGCAAGAAAGGCAAACGCTACTAGACAAATGTTTAATTAAACGAATAGGGCTTAGTCAAGACGTAGCAAACGCCATATTTTTTCTAAGCCAAGCTAGTTACATTACGGGTATAAACCTCGCCGTAGACGGCGGACTAATTCTTTAAATTATGGAGTGGTATTTTTATATTTTAATAATTTTAGGCGTTTTAACCCTTTTTCAATTTGTAATCGCCCTAGTTTTAACTTTGGTTGTGCTTCGTCCTCGCAAGCATAGCGACCAATTTATTATCAATAGACAGCTAGATAGAGAGAATGTCGACTACTTATTTTTTGACAATTTGCATAAAGAAGATTTTTCTTTGCAATTAGGTAGAACAACTATCGTAGGCAAATATATCGTCAATGCCGAATCGACCAATAAGTGGGTAATTATTTCGCACGGTCACGACGCAAGCCACCTCGAAAGCGTTAAATATCTAAATATGTACTACAAATTAGGTTTTAATTGCTTAGTGTTCGACCAAAGATATTTTGGGCGTAGCGTATCCTCAAACTGTTCGCTTGGTTACTACGAACGAAAAGACTTAGTCGCCGTAATTGATATGCTTTGCGATAAATACGGCGAGATTTTTTTAGTCTTGCACGGCGAGTCTATGGGCGCTAGTTCTTCTATTTGCGCATTAGAATTTACAAATAAACCCGCTTGTGTTGTCGCAGACTGCGCATACGCTTCGGCTGACAAATTTGTATATGCCGTAATCAAAAAGGTTGTCAAACTTTTTGCTCCGCTAGTCTTTGTATTCGCTAAACTTATAGCTTTTTTGTCGTGTGGTTGTAGACTTAATAAAGTTAGCCCAATTAAAGTAATCAAACATAATAATACGCCAATATTATTTATACACGGAACAAACGACCAGCTAGTGTCGGTTAACAATAGCATAGATATGTTTAACGCTTCGACTTCTAAACTTACTCGTTTAGAGTTATTTGACAAGGCTAAACACGTAGAGAGCCACCAATTAGATTCCGCAAGATATGCCTTAGCCGTTCAAGATTTTACCAACAAAGTTTATTTAAATTATCAGCATATAACGGACGAGAATTTATAAATAATAAATTTATATTTAAAGTAAAAATAGAAATTTTAATAATAATTTAAACAAAAAAATAAAGAGCGATAGTTATGATGTTAACCCTAAAAGTTGGACATATTGAAAAATATGTTAAAATTTAAAAGGCGCATTTCATTTTTCGTTCTTTATTTTTATAAATACTATAACTTATATAGCATAGGTAAATTATTATATAAGGCGTAAATTGTCGTACAATTTAGTTATTTTTGTTTATCTTTAACCGCTTCGACAGAGTAAAGACGCCCGCCATAGTCGGTTAAAATTCTTACCGTCTCGTTCCAACCCGAACTGCTAAACGCTTGATATAGCTTAATGCCTGCGTTACAAAGCAAGTCGCCGTAAGAAGTATATTTCTCGCATTCGGTTTCTAGGCTGTAACCGTGTTCGATAACCATCTTAAATATAGGGTTATTTGCAAGGTGAGGTAGGGCTATATTTATTAAATCGCCAAATTGTTTAGCCTCAAAACTTTGTTTTTTGGTAGTTACGACATATTTTGTAGCGTCTTCAAGACCGTCAAGTTTGAGAATATCGCTAGGGGGCGAAGTTATGGCTTGCCCGTAAAACATTCCAACTATTGCCGTTTGTTTGTCGGGGCTAACTCTAATAAAGCTACTAAGATTGCTTGTAAAAATGCTACTTAATTTGTACTGTTTGCCGTATTGAAGGGTTTGACGATATTTTTTGTAATAAGATATTTGTTCTTTTACGCTCTTTAAGTCGTTATTGCTCAATTTATTTAAATCTAATTCGTAGCCGAGCAGTCCCATACTTGCTACATTAAAGCGGTTGTCAATGGTTGACATTCTTAGCGTTTGATGGTTAGGACAAGCCGAAACGTGCGCTCCAAGCGTAGAAGCAGGGTAAGCAAGCAACGTTCCTTCTTGTATTTTTGTTCTGTCGCAACTGTCGGTATTGTCGCTACACCAATATTGAGGCATATAGCATAACATTCCTAAGTCGACTCGATTACCACCCGAAGCGCAACTTTCAAATAAAATTTTATCAAATTTTTTGGTTAAGCGACTAAGAACGTCATATAGTCCAAGCGTATATTTATGGAAAAATTCGCCTTGATTTGTTAGCGTAGGGGAATAGAAGTCGCTCATAGGACGGTTGAAGTCCCATTTGACATAGCTAATATTTGCCGAACTAAATATGTCGGTAAGTCTTGTTACAATGTAATCTCTTACGTCTTTGTTTGTGTAGTCAAGCAGTAGCTGATTACGGCTCAAAGAGTAGTCGTAGTCGGGGTTGGTAACCGCCCAATCGGGGTGACTTCTAAATAAGTCGCTGTCGGGATTAACCATTTCGGGTTCTACCCAAATGCCAAAGTCAAGTCCAAGTTTGTTAATTTTGTCGCATATTCCGCTAAGCCCGTCAGGAAAACGAGATTTGTTGACATACCAGTCGCCTAGCGCTTTTGTGTCGTCGGTGCGTTTGCCAAACCAACCGTCGTCAAGCACAAACAACTCTATTCCTAGACTGCTAGCCTTTTGCGCAAGGTCAAGAAGCTTCTTTTGAGTAAAGTTGAAGTAGGTTGCCTCCCAGTTATTAACTAGAATAGGGCGAAGTTTGTTTTTCCAAACGCCTCTTACGATATGCTCGTTTACAAAAGTGTGGTATTGTTGGCTAATGCCGTTTGTACCTAAGTCGCTAAACACCATTGTAGCTTCGGGAGTAACAAAGCTAGCTTTACTTTGCAATGTCCAGCTAAAACCAAAGTCGCTTATACCAGTCATAAATCTAGTTTTGTTGTGGATAGTGACTTCGCAAGTTTCTTTGTGATTTCCCGAATAAATTAAGTTAAAGCCGTAGCCATCGCCAACGCTATCTGTTGTATTTTGCTTAGACAATATTACAAAAGGGTTGTGAATATTTGAAGATATACCGCATTTTGAATCTATTTGAGTTAAGCCTATTTGAGCCGTTCGTTTAGTAATTTGTCGTTCTTTGCCCCAAGCGCCGTCCAAAGTAGTCATATCTAAGTTAGCGTAAGGTAAATCAAGCTGTAAGCTTGCTATTTTTTCAATTATAATTGTTTTTTCGCCGTTATTTACAAGTTTTGCCGACCTAGTTATTATGTCGCAATCGGCAAAAGTCGAATAATAAAGTATTAAATCTAGATTAGCCCCTTTGTCGGTAAGCGTAATAGCTAGCGTATCGGTTTTTGCGTAGCTACTGGGAAGTTCGTCAAGCTCAAAATTAGAAATATGTTCGGCTCTACTAAATAAAAAATTAGAAACCAAACTGCCGTTACTGTTTTTTACAAGTATAAAAGGCTCTCGGTAGTCGCCCTTTCCGGAAGTAGATATTTCTTGCGACAAGTTATTTAAGTTAAGCGTAGGAAATTTTGCGCTATACGCAACCGTTGTGCCTAGACTTGTGCCAAGTTTTTCTTCAAGCGGAGTAATCTCGCAAGGGTTGGCTATTTTTTTGCCATAGTAAAGCTGTTGAAGGTGTCCGCTGTCCATTACCTCAAAGATGTAGCTTGTATTTAGGGTATCTAATTTAAAATATTGCATTACTTCCTCCTAAAAAAGTTTATCTATTTCAATTTGAGCCAAGCTAATATTAAAACCAACTTCAAGAATATTTTCTTTGCCAAATTTTTGTTCAAGTATTAGTTGCTTTTTTGCATCTTTATTTACAAAAGCAAGCACGCTTCCTCTAAACCCCCCTCCGTGAACTCTTACGGCGCAATCTGGATAAATATCTTTTACGCCTTCGATTATTGCAAGTAGGGGCGAATTTGTTTCGTTATCTATGCTACAATTTCCTAAGTAATCTCTACTGCTTATGCCCGATTGATTAACTAAATTGTAAAATGTAGGTAAGTCGCCTTTTGTAAGGGCTGTATATGCAAGTTCAACTCGATTATTTTCGTTAAAGAAGTGGAAAGAGCGTTTAAGCTCCCTTGTCTTTTCGTGGCAGTTATAGTAAGCCATAAATTCTTGTTCGTCGACCTGTCTAAGATAATTTTTACCAAATATTTTAGCAACGCTTACCATATCGTCTTTAATTTGAGCGTAGTAAGCGCCTAATTTTGCGTGGTCGTCAAGCGTTTTAATTAGCAATATTTGTCGGTCAAGCTTAACCGAGAGGGTTTTTACCAAAATGTCGCTAGGATTTGCAAAGTCAATATAGCTTAGTTTTCCATAAGAAACGCCACATTGGTCAAGCAATCCGCAAGGTTTGCCGAAATATTCGTTTTCGGCGTATTGCCCGATTTTAGCAAGTTGCATTTTTCCTATCGAATTATTGTTAAACAGTCCGTTTAAGATGTTTCCAATTAATATTTCAAATGCAGCCGAACTTGATAAGCCCGAAGCGTAAGGTATATTGCTTGAACAAACACAATCGAAACCGCTCTTAATATAATTATTATTTGAAAAACCTTTAAGAATACCTCTTACAATGGCTAAACTGGTGTTAATTTCGTCTTGTCTTTTTGCAATTTCGTTACAGTTAAGGCAAATTTGCCCAAAGTCGCTTATAATATTGATTACATCTGTATTATTTTTTTTAGCAAAGCCGATAATATCACGATTAATTGCGCTTACAAGAACTTTACCGTTGTTGTGGTCGGTATGGTTTCCAAGTAGTTCGCACCTGCCGGAGGCGGTAAAAACAGCCTCGACCTTGCCGAATTTTAATGCAAAGAGTTGGGCGACACTATCGTACCTAGCCTTAGTATATTCCTTTGGTAAATCGCCATAAATAGAAGAATAGTAACTCATATTCTTTCAAACTCCCACAACTCGGTATGCGTTTTTTGACCGTGTTTTGCAATTTCGTATATAGGCGACAACGTTTCGGCTTCAATAAAATGTTGATTAGCGTAGCACTCAACGTTGCAACAATAGTCGGGATATTCGCCCGCTACAACTTTTGCCGACTTAGTAAATTTAATATTGTCTTTAATATAGGTTATTTCTCCGTTTTTAACAAAACTGCCAACTTTTAAGGGCGGTAAGTCTAAATAATTTATTGTCAATTTATCTTTTGTAAGAACAATTCGGCTGTCGTTTATGTCGCAATATTGCCACAAAACAATGTTGCGGTTAGGCGTAAAGCCCAAAGGAGAATTATCAAATACAATTTCGACTTTTGCGTCCTTTGCAAGGGCGGTTATTGCCCAAAGACCGAGTTTAGCCATTTCGCCGAAGTTTTCAATTTTGTGAGTAATGGCTAGACTTGTGTCGGTTAAAAATTTAATATCAATAGAATAACGCAAGCCGTTTGCGTTTATGGGCGAAACCAGACTGATTTCTTCTTGCGTTGCGGTTAAAACAGCCTTAGCGTTGTCCTCATAGTAACAAGAGAAGTCCTCGGGACTTTTCCATAAGCGGTGACCGCCTAGCTGAAACCATTTATTGCCGTTATTAAGCAAGGTAGACTGAGTAAATTTATCGTCGTAATAACATAAGTTAGGGCTATTGAAAGCTGAAATATAACTTATTCTTATACCATATTGATAAGTTAGCCCAATACTAACCGAATTTGTTGAAATAATTGTCATTTCTCCAAATGCAGTAAGCCTAGTAGATATTGTATAATTGTCAAAATTTTTCATAATGTAATTATGACACATTAGAGTTGCTATGACAAGTAAAATTAAAAAAATACTTTTGTTAGTATTGTTAAACAAGTTTTTTCGTGTTATAATAAATTTAAGAGGTTATTATGACAAAGATAGGTATTTTTTCGGACACGCACGGCAACTTATTCGCTCTTGAAACAATGTATAATTACTTTATAGATAACGGTTGCGAGGAGATTATTCACTGTGGCGATATGATTACAATGGGGGCGCAATCAAAAGAGTGTTTAGACTTCTTTTTTTCTCACCCAATCACTATGGTTAGGGGCAACCACGATATGGACTATGTGTTAAACAGAGTTTCTCGCAGGGGCGAGTCGCAAGTTAGTCAAGAACATAAGGAATTTATTTTTGCTTCGCTAGGCGAAACCTATAAAGAGAGAATTCGTCAACTGCCTTTGGTTGTGTATAGAGAGTTTTACAAGGTAAAATTTGCTTTTATGCACTACGCTCTTTCTCGTGACAAACAATTTACGTTTACGCCGATTTATCAACAACCAACGATTGAAATTTTTGACGACATTTTTTCGGGTATTGACGCCGATTGCATATTTTATGGTCACAAACACGAGCCTTGCGATATGCAAGGTGTTAAACGTTATATTGACGTAGGTAGCGTAGGTTGTCGCAAAGAAAGCGACGTTAGCGGAATTATTCTTACCGTTTGTCCTAGCGGTTACAAGGTAGAAAGAATATATTTGCCTTATCCTCGTCAAAAAGTCTTGCAAACTATGCTTGATAGAAATATTCCCGATAGTTTGCATATCTTTGACTATTATTTTAAAGAAGCCGAAAATAAATAAGAATTATTCTTTATTACTATTTTAAGCAATTAATATATTAAAAAGCAGACATATATTTTACTTATACTAATATCAATAATAAAAGGGGAGCAATAATGAACAAAAACTTTACTAAAAAGATTCTTTTTGTCGTATCCGAGTGTCGTCCTTTTGTGGCTTCGGGCGGTTTAGCCGACGTTACGGGAAGTTTGCCAAGTCAATTAATAAAACAAGGCTTGACCGTAGACGTGGTTATGCCACTCTATCAATCAATTAAACGCAAATTTGGCAAAGACTTAGTCAAAATTGAAACTAAGGACGTTTATCTTGATTATCGCAAACAACAAACCAACCTTTATTCTATTGATTGTTCGGGCGTAAAATACTATTTTATTGATTACGATTATTACTACGACCGCCCCAATCTTTACGGCTATGATGACGATATAGAAAGGTTTACTTTCTTTTGTACCGCCGTTATATCTTTTTTCCAAGATAAATACGATATATTTCATTGTCACGACTGGCAAACGGCGCTTATACCTACTTTGTTAAAGATGACAAAACCAACTAAGCGCACAATTCTTACTATACATAATATTGATTATCAAGGCAAATTTGCCGTTGGACAGCTACAAGACTTAACCGGACTATCAAGCAACTTTTTGGGAATATTTGAGTGGCAGGGTAGTTGCAATTTGCTCAAAAGCGGAATTGTAATGTGCGATAAATTGACCACTGTTTCGCCTAGCTATGCCGACGAAATTCAACTTTCCTATTATTCGGCGGGGTTATGCGATATTATAATGCAGAATAGGTATAAATTAGTTGGCATCTTAAACGGTATTGACACCTTAAACTATTCTTCTAGCCTTGATACTAATCTTGTCGCAAATTTTGACGCTTCAACGCTTGCTAACAAAAAACTCTGCAAACATCAATTACAACAAACCTTAGGCTTGCCTCAAAACGACCTTCCTTTATTTTGTATGGTAACTAGACTTGCTACGCATAAAGGGCTGGACTTAGTCAAAAGCGTTATTCCATATTTTTTACAAAAAAATATACAATTTGCAATTTTAGGAACAGGAGAAAAAGAATACGAAGAATTTTTCGCCTCTCTTTCAAAAACTAATGATAACTGCGCCTGCGTAATAGACTTTAACAATGTTTTGGCAAAACTTATCTATGGCGGAGCAGATTATTTAATTATGCCTAGTTTAAGCGAGCCTTGCGGATTATCTCAAATGATAGCTTGTCGCTATGCAACGCTACCTATTGTAAGACGAGTAGGGGGATTAGGCGACAGCATAATCAACAACAAACAAGGCATAGTTTTTGACGACTACGACACAACAAGTCTTAGCTTAGCTTGGCAAAAAGGAATTGATATTTATTTAACGCCTATCTTCGACGAAATGCGTCGTTATGCCCTCGCTACCGATTTTAGCTGGGAAATTTCTTCGCAGGAATATATTAAATTGTACAAGTCAATTTAATAATTACTTTTTAAGCTTAGTCTTTGCAAAACTATTAGCTTCTAGCACACTCGTTTGGTAACTGTTTACAAGCGAGTGTTTTTTTATGTTTTCAATTTTAGCTTGTTTGCCTAGCATTTCAACAAATTCGGTTTTGGTATATTTGTTAGCGAATAGGTGATAAGCAAGATTACCGGGAATAGTGTTTATCTCGTTTACGTAGATTTTGTCTTCAATCAATAAGTCAATACGCATAACTCCGCTTGCGTTAAGCGAGGTTGCAATTTTAAGCGCAAGGTTAGATATTTCTTCTTCTTTGCTATGCTCGTTGAGAATAGGACTGGTAAATTTGCCCCCTTGCGCTAAGTATTTATCTGCAAATGAAAAGACTTCTTGATTTTTAAGCGGTTGTTCAAGACAAGAAACTATATACCCATCAAGATAACGCATGACTGCTACGTTAATTTCTTGTGCGCATACAAACTTTTCAACAAGGACAAATTCGTCGTAAAACATCGCCGTTTCTATTGCCTTTAATAGTTGCGTACGATTTTCAACTTTGCTTACGCCAATGCTTGAACCTTGTTTTGTAGGCTTTACAATTAAAGGATAAGCAAATTTTGACTCAACCGTTTGAACAACATTTTGACAATTTGTAAGATAATCTTGCTTGCGTATCAATTCGTATTCGACTACGTTTAAACCGCTACTTGCAAGGACAAGTTTGGTTAAATATTTGTCGTAGCAAACGTGACTTAGGCTAGAACTCGGCGAAACATAGGGGATATCGGCAATTTCAAGCAGTCCTTGTATATCGCCGTTTTCTCCGCTTCCGCCGTGAAAGGCTAGCAAGGCTAAATCAATCTCAAACAGTTTTTTAAGCCTATTGCCTTTTATTTTATATAAAAATTTGCTGTTTGGTAAAATTATGCAAGGTATGCCCGAACAATTTGTATATTGCTTAGGCGTTAAGCTATTCTCAATTAGCCACCACTTATTTGATTTATCTATGTATATTTTTTTATAGTTGGCATTTTCAAACAGACAAGCGGTTATTATTGAAATGTCGTGTTCGGTTGAAGGCATACCAAACATTATTACTTTGCTTTTTGTTATTTTTTTCATTCTTTTACTCCCTAATTTTTTATAAGTTATCCGGCAAGTCATTTTGAAAGACTAGCGTAGAGTGGGTCGAGTAATGCGCTTGACAAATTTTTACGGCGTCTTGTAAATTTTTAGCTTTTATAGCGACTTTGTTTCCAGTAGCGTAACCTTGACTAATTGCTTGGGAATTTTTACCGATAACTACTAATAAATCTACGCTTAAAGACATTTTTTGCCCGACTTTAAAATTTATATCATAGCTTGCCGAACCCACTTCGACTATGCCTTGACTGATTGCCATTTTTTTGCCGTCAAATAAATCTAAGGTTTGGCACAAAGCTTCAACTCCGCTTAAATTTGCGTTATAGCTATCGTCGATTACGGTGATATTTCCCACTTTTGTTAGACTTAGTCTGTGTAGGGTAGGGGTAAGGTCAAGGCAAGTTTTTGCGATGTCTTGCGTGTTTACGCCTAATTTAAGGGCAAGCATACTAGACAAAGCTATATTGGTCAAGTTGTGTTTTCCTAGCAGTTTTGTTTGGCAAGGCAAAGATATTTCTTGATATTTTATGGTAAAATTGCTACCTAAATAACTACAACTTATGTTGTTTATAGATAGTTCGCCTTTTTCGCCTGCGGTAAACTTTTGACATTTGCCTAATGCGAGATATTCTTTGCAGTTATTGCAATCGCTGTTAATTATACACAAGTCATTTTGTTCTAAATAATCTAAAACTTCGCCTTTGGCTTTTATAATATTTTCAATAGACTTAAAAGTTTCTAGGTGACAAGTGTCAATTCCCGTAATAATTGCAAATTTAGGTTTGACCATTTGACATAAGTAACTTATGTCGCCTAGCCTTTTTGCGCCCATTTCATAGATACAATAGTCGCAG
This sequence comes from Clostridia bacterium, assembly GCA_036654455.1. Taxonomy (NCBI): domain Bacteria; kingdom Bacillati; phylum Bacillota; class Clostridia; species Clostridia bacterium. The sequence goes on from JAVVRZ010000004.1 coordinate 40,924, forward strand.
TCAAGGCTAGTAGTGTTGACGAATTTTGCAATGCCTAAGGGCGTATTGTAACTTGATGGGGTAACTACGCAATTATATTTTTGACTAAGCATTTTATATAAAATGTTTTTTACGCTTGTTTTACCATAGCTACCCACAATAGCTATTGATATTGCTTTTGACGAGCAAATTTTTGTTTTAGCTTTTTTTATGTAGTAATTATTAATATGTTTTTCTATCGGTAAATTAATTAAGTTTGCGCTAGCAAGCAGTAGCGGAAGAAAAATATAAGTTATAATGAAAGCGAGTAAGACTTGTTTTAAACATATTTCTAGCGTGACTAAAAGGATAACGCAGACAACACAGTAGGAACAAATCAGTCTAATCAAGCGTTTTGTGTACTTGATATTTGTCTTAAATTTAATCTTAAATGACAAGGCTAGCATAATTAAAGAGAAGGCAAGTATTAAGTATTCTTGATATTTGTCAAATAGAAATATAAGCAAAAATGACAATAAAAAACCTAAGCAAAAAAGCCAAAATTTATCTTTATATACTTTAAAAAAAGTCTTATTAAACTTATAAGATTGCAGTTGTAAAAACAATAAGTACTTTTTACAAGCGTACAAACAAACAAATAAGGCTGGCAAGCTTAGTATGTATTTAAGCAAACTTCTCTCCCAAAATAACTATTATTTAGCCTTCTAGGTAGGCGTTTAAAATGCCGTTAAATAACGTTGGACACTCTAAAAATGGAAAATGTCCGCAAGGCAAGGTTACTAGGCGACTATTTTTTATAAGTTTATTAAATTTTTTGCCCATAGCAAGTTTGGTTTCTTGGTCGTGTTCGCCCCAAATTAACAGGGTTGAAGCCTTAACCCTACGGGCGTACTTTGCTAGCGAGGTATTTACCGCTTTGACAAATATCGCCCGCATAACGCCGTCACACGCCTTGTAATCGCCACTTTGAAATTTTTTTAGCTTATTTTTGTCGACAAGCCTTAGTTTTACCAAGCATTTACACCACTTGTACCGTAAAATTTTAAGCCGTGTTTTTAGCGATTTTTGTATAAGTCCTGCGCTATCCACAAGGACAATTCCCTTAATTATTTTTGGGTACTTAGCGCCTAGAACTATGGCAATTCTTCCGCCAAAACTGTGACCGACAACTATAACTTTCTTTACATTTTGCGCTGTCAAATAGTCGTAAATTTGGTTTGCGTAGTCTAGTATACTCAATGGTTCTTTGGGAATTTGCGTTTTGCCAAAGCCTGCAAGGTCGGGAGAAAGGGTAAAATATTTATGTTTTAAAAAGTCAATTTGTCCTTTAAATATCGAACCGTCGCTTCCCCAGCCGTGCAAAAAGAGAATGGCAAATTCGCCATTCTCTTGTGTAAATTCTAACATAATCTTTCCCTATTATATTTGTTTATTTATAACTTTTTGACCATAACATAAGCGTCTTTGCTATCAAAAAGTGGTTTGCTATAAAAGTTTTTTCTTGTAGAAATCACTTCGAAACCGTACTTGCCATATAACTTTAAGGCGTTTAAATTTTGAGTGTTTACTTCAAGAAATATTGCCTGCGTGTTATAATCTCTTGCTTTTTTTATAAGTAGTTCAAGTAGTTGCGAACCGTAACCTCGACAAACATAAGGTTTGTCTACGACGATATTGTCAATATTACAGAAGTCAATAGACACATTTAGACAAGCGTAACCTATAAGAATTTCGCCCAAAAACACGCCATAGATATCGTTACAAGGGTTTGCAAACATAGACAGTAACATTTGTCTGTTCCATCGTTCTTGCCCGAAGTTATTTTCTTCAAGCTTTATCAAGTTGTCAAGTTGTTCTTTATTGGTTAATTGTCGTATCATTTTTAGTTAACTCTTGTAATTTTTGTGTGTTAAGTTCTTCAATTGCCTGAGGTCTACGCAAATAAATCGGTTGCAGTTGGTCGCAGAAGTCATTTAAGGCAATTTTATCTTTTACACATTGGCATATTTGTTTAGTGTAATCGCTTGCTAGGTCGTAGAGTATTCCGCCTTTTTCAAGCAAGGCTATTTTTTCTTTTTCTTCTATAATATGCGGAGCGACTATCTCAATATTTCTGTTGTAAGTTGCGCAATAGAATAAATTTCGTCCTGCGTCTTGTAAAACTACGCTATCGCCTTGTTTAGTATATGCTACAACTTGCAAAGTGTTAATAGCTATCGCTCGGCTTTTTGGTAAAGCGGTTAAAAAGCCTTTTATGCTAGCGATACCTATTCTAATGCCTGTAAAACTGCCCGTGCCGACGTTGACGGCAAAGACCGAAATATCGCTTAGCGCAAGATTGTTTCTTTCCAGCAAAGTTTTGATGTTTAAGTTAAGATTGACGCTTTGCAAGCCTTGCTCGATTACGCTGTCGACTTCTTCTTCTTTTAATAGTATGCAATATTGTTTTGCGCTAGTTGTGTCAATTATCAAGGTGTTCATAGTTCAATCTCTCTTGTTGTTTGGTCGACTATTGTAATTTTTACCGTCTTATGCGTCTGGGGTATTAAGCTAGGGGCGTTGTCCGCCCACTCGATTACGCTAACGCTATTTGCCTCGTCGATTATTTCTTCTAGTCCCATATTTTGCGCTTCTTCTTGGTCAAGGCGGTAAAAGTCGAAGTGATTTAGCAAAATTTTACCTACGTAGCGATTATGAATTGCAAAAGTCGGGCTAGTTATTGTTTCTTTTACGCCTAGTCCGCTAGCAAGACCCTTACAAAAATGCGTTTTACCTGCGCCAAGTTCGCCTTGAAGCACTACGGTATCGCCCTTGCAAAGAGTTTTTGCATATTGTTTTGCAATAGATATAGTTTGTTTTACGCTTGTACTAATATATTTCATATAAGTTATTATATCCTAATTAATATAATTTTGCAATTAATTATGGAGCAAGGGGCTAAGAGGTTTGTACAATAAATAAGTAATCGCTCCAACAATAGTCAATCTAATTATGTTAAATGGAATTACGGCTAAGCAGATGTAATAAACATAGAAAGTATCTTTTGTTACGCCGTTATATAGTTTGCCGACAACATCAAGTAGACCCTGCCAATTTCCGCCAAACATAGCTTCTACGTAGAAGGGTATTATAATTAGTCTGTTTGCAAGCACCGAAGCGACAAGAGCGCACGCCATACCGCAAGCAATGCCGATTAAGGCGTTTTTCTTGCTCTTTTTATGTTTATAAATTAAGCTTGCCGGCAAGACAAAGGCAATGCCTATTAGTATGTCGCAAAGTTCGCCCACGCAAACCGAGCTTGTAAAAGGCATTTTTAAACAACATTTTAAAACAATTATTATTACGCTTGCAAGCGGTCCTATTGCAAAACCGCCTATTAGCGCAGGCATATCCGAAAATTGTATGTCAAGCCAAATAGGAAAGATAAACCCTAATGGAAATTTGACAAACATATACAATATATAGGATACGGCGGTAAGTATAGCCATACGGGCGATATTTTTTGCCGTAAAGAACTTAGGCGAGCTAAGTTTTGTAATAGGCAAGGCTACCGTATCGTCTTTTAGTGTAGAAATTGTGTTTTGACTGTCTTGTTTATTTGCCTCTTGACCTTGTTCTTGCGGTTTAGTTTCTTGTTCTTGTAGCGTAGGTTCTTTTTGATTTGTCTTTTTTTGTGATTTGTTGCTCATAGTTTGCTCCTTTTGCGAAGCGTTTTTGCAATAAAAAACGCCCTAAAAAAAATAGGGGCGCAAAAAAATGTTCATTCTTTTCCCATCCGGACTATAACCGTCGGTACAGGAATTACGCCTGTTCGGCACAGCTTTCGCTATGTTAATGGACTATTACCATCGGTAGAGATTTTCACTCTGCCCCAAAGAATTATTAAATATTTGTATATTACGGATAGATATTAACACTTGTTTTAGGCTTTGTCAACTATGCAAAGAATATTTATTTAAGTAGCAAAATTCGTTTGACAAATACCATTATTGACTAGATAATTATGTCGCTACGCATTAAAATATATGCGTAAAAAAGGAACAAATGACAAAAACTATTAGCTTTACAAACGAAAAACATAGCGCATTAAAAGTTATTCTTTTGCTTGCTTGGCCGGCAATACTCGAACAGCTACTTATTTCTCTTGTTCAATATGTAGATACTGCAATGGTAGGTAGTCTTGGCACTAACGCAACCGGTTCAATCGCTCTTGTTACGCCGTCAATTTGGTTAGTCAATGGTATTTTTGCAGGTATTGCCATAGGTTTTTCTGTGCCGATAGGCAATTACATTGGGTCTAATCAACTTGACAAAGCTCGTAACGTTGCTAGGCAAGCCGTAATTGCGATAGGATTGCTTGGAATTATCGTTTCGATTTTAATGATTGCGCTTGCGCAGTTTTTGCCAACTTTATTAAAAGGCGAAGTTGCAATTCGCGCCGACGCTACCGGGTATTTGTCTATTATTGCCGCAGGATTTATTTTTAATATTACAATTAATATTTGCTCGGGAATTTTGCGTTGTACGGGCGACACTAAGACGCCACTTCTTTGCAACCTTGCTACAAACGTAATTAACGTTGTTTTAAACTTTTTATTTATATTTAGCACTCGTCAAATTACTATTTTTGGGTTTGAGTTTACGATGTGGGGCGCAGGACTAGGAGTTAAAGGGGCTGCGCTTGCTACTATAATTGCGCTAAGTTTTTCGGCGAGTATGTTATTTAGCAAGTTATTTAGAAAGAAGTTTGTAATTAACATTGTTCTTAAAGACATTCGCAAATTTGATAAAGAAGTTTGGAAAGATATGGTACGTATCGGTTCGCCCGTTGCAATTGAACGAGCGACGGTTTCGGTTGGGCAGATATTTATGACGGCTATTGTGACTGCGCTAGGTAAGGCCGCTCTTGCCGCTCACTATTTATCTATTGTAGCCGAATCATTTACATATATGCCTGCCTTTGGTTTTTCGGTTGCGGCTACTACCTTAGTATCGCAGTCGCTTGGCGCAAACAAACCTCAGCTTGCAAAAAAATATAGCAGACTATGTATAATAAGTGGTATGGTCTTTATGACTGTAATGGGCGTAGTCTTATTTTTTGCCTCTAATTTTTTAATAAGTCTTTTTTCACAAGACGCCGAAGTAATAGCCCTAGGTGGCAAGGTTTTAAAGATTGAAGCGTTGGCGCAACCGTTTTTTGCTTGCGCAATGGCGGTGACAGGGGTTTTGCGTGGCGCAAGAGATACAAAATGGCCGTTTTACATCAGCGCTATTGGTATGTGGGGCATAAGACTTCCGCTTGCGTTTATTTTAACAAAATATACTACGTTAGGCTTGACCGGAGCTTGGATAGGTATGGTTATAGATATGGTTTTGCGTGGCGTGCTTAGCTATTTTAGATTTAGGTCTAACAAGTGGAATAAACCTATAATTAACGATTTGCTTCCCGACAAAGAACTTACGCCAATCGACGAAGAAACAACTCTCGGCGTTTAGTATTTTTAGCCTCTTTTTACCAACCGTATAGCTTAGTATTTCAATTCGGCATTTTATAATGATAAACTAAGAAATGCGATTTTTAAGCAGTCAACAGCGCAATAGTTTTAATGTTTTTCTTTTGCAAGTTTACTAATTAATCGCTGAGAGATTTTTTTAAGGCTTATAGAAGAAAAGTCAAAAAAATACTTGACTATTATTTGTTTAAGTGCTAATATCTTTATGCTAATTGTTAGCAAATTTTCCTCCTTAGCTCAGCGGTAGAGCATCCGGCTGTTAACCGGAGGGTCGTTGGTTCAAACCCAACAGGGGGAGCCATCTAGGTATACACTTATGTCTTAATCGACACGAGTGTATATTTTTTTGCCCAAAATAAGTTTTGCAAGGATATTGACGAGTTTAGTAAGGGAATTAGCTAGTTTAGCAATGATTTTAATGAATTTAGCGAGGATATTCTCACATTTCTCAAATATTTTTAGCGAAAAGTCTTAAAGAGTTCTCGCTATTTTTATAAAGTTAACTAATCGGCACTATGTTAGAATTCGAATGTCCGCAAAACATACCCCGAAAACCCTAGTTAACTAACCCTCACCATTTGGAGAATCGAATGTACATAGCTTAATGAAGTATTAATGATAAAATATTTTTATTGACTTTGTTTGAGTAGAAGAATATAATATAAATAATACTTTGAGGAATTTGTTATGGTAAAAGTAGAGTTGCAGTATATGACGACAAACCAAACGGGTAAGCTTTGGGGAATTTCTCAGCGAAGAGTTGGCGTCCTCTGCAAGTAAAACCGCGTGGATAAAGACGGTTGTGGGCAAGTATAGTATTTGATTTAATTATCTTAAACAACTAGTTAACAATTGCAGATGCAAAAAACAAGGAGTTAGTCAAAAATTTGACAAAATGGAGGCGTGTAAGTGAAAGATTTAAGTTTATTAGAACAATATGAATTTTCTTTAAAAATGTTAAGCATAGTAATGCCTATCCTGGCTGTTATTATGGTTATTATTGGAATAATACTTAGTATAGCACTACAAAAAGTGTTTTGGGTTGGATTAATAATAGTTGCAATTGGATTAGGTGTCTTTGTGTTATTTGTATTAATTAGGAAATTTCTAATTTGGAAAATCAATGGTTTAAAAAATCTATAAAAACATTGTGCCATACGCTTTATATAAAGCCGAAGGTTATGTTCAATCGATTCTTGCAAATAAAACAGGCTTTGACGAGGAAGACTTGGAATTGCTTTGGAAGTCAATTTTGAATATGTTTGAAAACGACCACAGCAGTTTAAGGGGCAAGATGTGCATGAGAAAATTGATTATCTTTAAGCACGATTCGTTGCTTGGAAACGCTCCTTCGCATAAGCTGTTCGAACTAGTTAAAATCGTAAAAAAAGATGAAAACAAGGTTACGAGAAATTACAGCGATTATGATATTTCAATAAGTAGCGACATTTTAGAAGGCGTAGAAATCATTGAAAAATAATGGAAGAATACATAGCATTAAGAAGTATTCAACAGTTTTATTACTGTCCGCATAGATGGGGGCTTATGCAAATAAATTGCGATTGGGAAAGCAATTATTTTGTTGTGCAAGGAGATATTTTACACGAAAAAGTTGACATAAAAGAGCTAATAAAAATTGGTGATAAATATCAATATAAGAGCCTAAGCGTTTTCAATGAAGATTACGGAATTTTTGGGATTGCTGACGTTCTTGAACTAAAGAAATCTAAAAAAGGCATAAGAATAGAGTTACTTAATGATAGCTTCGATGTGGAGATTGTAGAATTTAAAAATACATTTGGGAAAGAACAAAAATTAGACGATTTGTTGCAAATATACGGACAAAAATTATGCGTGGACAAGATGTTTGGTTGCAATTCTAAAGTTTGCTTTTATTATAATGATATAAAAAGAAGAAGTAACGTGGTAATAACTGAAAAAATCAAACAAGAATTTGAAAATACGATTATAAAAATCAAAGAATATTTAAAGAACAACCAAATACCCGAAGTTAAAAAAGGACAGAAATGTAGCGGTTGCTCGCTTGAAAATATTTGTATGCCTATAAAAAGAAAGACAAAAAGTTTTATGAAAATGGTGGAAACAACAAATGAAGAAATTACTAAATACGCTTTATGTAACAAGTGAAGATACCTATTTGGCTTTAAATGGCGAAAATATAGTTATCATAAGAAAAGATAAGGATGATGTTAGGTTTCCGCTTTGCAATTTAGAAGAAATAGTGTGCTTTAATTATACAGGAGCAAGTCCGCAACTTATGGGCAAGTGTATGGCGGACAATATATCGTTGACTTTTTTGTCTCCAAGTGGCAAACTGTTGGGCAGGGTGATCGGGCGCATAAAAGGGAATGTGTTTACTCGAATGGCGCAAATAAAAATGTTTGAAAATAATGAAGTAAAGCTTAAACTTATTCAAAATACTATAGCTTGCAAATTGCTAAATACAAAGTTCTTAATTTCGCGTTCGCTTAGAGATTATCCGCAAATTGATAATGATAAATGCGTAACGGAGCTTATAAATAAAATAGCAAAAAGAATTGACGTTTTGTATGGCATTGCGGAAATAGATATATTACGTGGCATTGAAGGCGATATTGCAAAAGATTATTTCGGAATTTTTGACAGATTAATAAGAAACGATGCCTTTAAGTTTAACGGACGATCTAAACGGCCGCCGCTTGACGAAATAAACGCATGTCTATCTTTTTTATATGCTATTCAATCAAATTCAATAGCTGCCGCGCTAGAAGTAGTGGGAATCGATTCTTATATTGGCTTTTTCCACACAGAAAGGCCAGGCAGAATTTCGTTTGCGCTTGATATTGTTGAAGAATTTAGGGCGATGATTGATAGGTTTGTCATTTCAGCTATAAACCTTAAACAGCTGACATTAACCGACTTTATCAAAGAACTAGGCGGAAGTGTTTTGTTAAATGACAGCGGAAGGCAAAAGATTTTAAAGTTGTGGCAAGATAAGAAGAAAGAAAATATATATCACCAAGTTCTTAAGCAAAACATTCAGTTTGGCATTTTGCCGTTTATACAAGCAAACTTATTTGGGAAATTTTTAAGAGGAGAAATCGAGGAGTATATTCCTTATTTGATTAAATAACAATGCTAATGTTAATAACTTATGATGTGTCTACAATCGATAGCGTAGGTAAAAGCAGGTTGAGAAAAGTTGCAAAGGAATGCATAAATTATGGGCAGCGTGTCCAAAATTCCGTTTTTGAAGTCAACACAGATTACGGAACTATTTTAAAGTTGAAAAATAAACTAATAAAAATTATTGATCAATCAAAAGATAGCATACGATTTTACCATATAGGAAATAATTGGGAAAATAAAGTTGAGCATTTTGGTGTCAAAGAAAGCTATAACCCCGAAGACTTATTGTTAATCTAGGTTTGCGAACTAAAAGCTCGTTACACAATTCCATTGGGTTCGCAAGCAAAAATAGTTGAAATTATAAAAATTGCAACTAAATTATAGAATAATTAATTAAATTAACTCAAAAATTCTATAATTCGTCCGCCTTTCGTTAAATGCAACTATGTTTTTATATGTCATACTATAAAAATAGAGTTGCACCCCGCGAGGGGTGTGTGGATTGAAATAATAAGCAATATTAACAATTCCAAAATGTACGGAGGTTGCACCCCGCGAGGGGTGTGTGGATTGAAATTCCTTTCATATAAATTTTGAAAATATCGTAAAAAGTTGCACCCCGCGAGGGGTGTGTGGATTGAAATGATTTTCTTTATAGAACTTTAATTTTCTATTTAGGTTGCACCCCGCGAGGGGTGTGTGGATTGAAATTTTTTGTATACAAAAATACTTTTTGAGATACCCTGTTGCACCCCGCGAGGGGTGTGTGGATTGAAATGATAATATTGTTTTATCCATATTTTTTTATCTCGTTGCACCCCGCGAGGGGTGTGTGGATTGAAATAAATATACCACTTGCAAGTGTCAACGAATGGATTATGTTGCACCCCGCGAGGGGTGTGTGGATTGAAATGCCTAAATTTTTGCAAACATATATTGGATACAAAGTTGCACCCCGCGAGGGGTGTGTGGATTGAAATTTGTTTTTTAGTACCCCCTTACAAACGTTTGTTGTTGCACCCCGCGAGGGGTGTGTGGATTGAAATGTTGTAATATCTACATAAGAATATGCTTTCGTGGGTTGCACCCCGCGAGGGGTGTGTGGATTGAAATTTTCTAGTTTAATTATAGCTGTATCACTCCCAATGTTGCACCCCGCGAGGGGTGTGTGGATTGAAATTCTTTCTTCCATAATTTACTCCTTTTTTATTTTATAGTTGCACCCCGCGAGGGGTGTGTGGATTGAAATCAAAGAGAATTTATTTGTCGCTATGCCGAGTAGAGTTGCACCCCGCGAGGGGTGTGTGGATTGAAATTTTATTGTGCTGTCAGTTTGTGCCATTAAAAATAGGTTGCACCCCGCGAGGGGTGTGTGGATTGAAATTTTCTGCAATAGTCATTTTACTCTCCTTTCATAGTTGCACCCCGCGAGGGGTGTGTGGATTGAAATTTATTTTTGTCGGGTGGACAACATCGGCTGATGGGTTGCACCCCGCGAGGGGTGTGTGGATTGAAATAGCTAATGATAATCTACCAGTTGCTACTTACGAAGTTGCACCCCGCGAGGGGTGTGTGGATTGAAATGTATGTATTTTGCGACATCGATTTGCCGGCGTGGTTGCACCCCGCGAGGGGTGTGTGGATTGAAATCATTAACTGGGTCGGTAACCCTTGCAACGGTGTGTTGCACCCCGTGAGGGGTGTGTGGATTGAAATCGAGATACTCTTCGTGATGATTTCATCCATTCCGTTGCACCCCGCGAGGGGTGTGTGCAAACGTGGTCACCATACTAATATAGAGTTGAACCAAAATCCACAGAAGGGAAATTCAAACAAAGCGTATTTACGTAAGGAATTGCGTTACGACACAAAAGACGGGTTTTGAAGATGTACTTAATGATTATGAGTTAAGTCCTGCCGATAAAATAAAAGTGATTGAGTACATAGAAAACTGTAAAAAGAAAAAGTAGCCTATTGGCGGTAGTCATTAACTACCACAAGTCTACTTTCAGCAAGCAAACGCTTACTTTGATATACTACGCTACTTTGGCTTATTTGTCAACCAAATAAACGTTAATAAAAGAAGTGTTGCACCCCGTGAGGGGTGTGTGGATTGAAATATTGACAACCTTTATATCATTTGGTATAATAAATCTTACACTTGCGAGAAGTGTGCGGGCTGAAATATAAATGATACGCAAAAGCGACGAAAAATTTATTGTTACGGCGAGCCGAGAGAAGACGAAGCGCCGAATTTCTTGTTAAAAGAGCTAAACGCAAATTATTTAAGCATTAAATTAGAAGTTGCAATGAGGATAGTTTATACAATCTCACAGCGTGTAAATAGTAAGTCACAGAGGTAAATTAAAATGAAAAAGCTGTATATCATAGGTGGTACAATGGGGGTCGGGAAGACTACCGTATGCCAGCAATTAAAAAAGGTTTTGGCAAAAAGCGTGTTTCTTGACGGTGATTGTTGTTGGGATATGCAACCTTTTGTTGTTAACGAAGAAACGAAAGCAATGGTTATAAAAAATATCTGTTTTTTACTCAATCAATTCTTACATTGTTCCGTTTACGAAAATATAATTTTTTGTTGGGTATTGCACCAGCAAGATATAATTGATACTATTCTTAATAGTCTTGATACTACAAATTGCGAATTGGCAATTATTTCTCTCCTTTGTAATGCTAACACGCTAAATGCAAGATTGGACAAAGACATTCGTGAGGGCATTCGAAGTAATGATGTAATCGAAAGAAGCGTTGGGAGAATACCACTTTATGATAACCTTTCTACCGAGAAAATTATTACAGATGGAAAAAGTGTTGACGATATCGTAAAAGAAATTGTAGACAAGTTTTAAAAAGTTAGTCCGCAAGTGCGTAGATAAAATGACAAATAAATTCTTTCGCAGTAATATAAGTGAGGCGTATCCGCTAAAAATTGTTAAGCGCTACTTTATTTATGTTTTAATGCAAATAAAAAATTAAAAAATTAGAAAACTTCAATAGCGATATCTTTACTAGCCTTACCGAAAGCTTGTAGATAGGCAAAAACTAAGCTAAGCGCTTTGCAAGCGTTCTAATGGAGTAGGTTAACGAAAATATAGCAAATAAAAAGTATCAAGAACAATTAGACGAATTATTTGCGTTAGAAATTGCAAAGTCTACTGGGTTAGAATGTGATAAAACAGTCCTAGCAAAACTTAAAAAAATTATAAAAACTAATAATTAAGCTCACTTAAAGTGGGCTTTTATTATACTTAGCTCTACAATAATAATAAGGGTAGCTAGGAGGTTTGCTAGTTCATAAGCGTTAAAACTGTAAGACCTGCGCAAATTACCGGAACGGCGATTAGCAAGCCATATAGAACAAATCGTCTAAATGAATAGTTAACCGAGTTGTCTTTGAGAATTTTTACATACATTATGCCCGCAAGCGCACCGATTGGGGTAAGAAAAGCTCCAATATTAGAACCCATAATGGCGGCAAAGACATTTACGCCTTGCGGAACGACGTTTTCTAACGCCGAAGCGAACAATACGCTCATAGGTATATTGTTGATTAAATTTGCCGAAAGAAAAGATGCAATGCCCACAATAAAGGGACTCTTTCCGTTTAAAAAACTTGAAATTTTACCGATTAAGCCACAATTTTCAAAAGCAAGCACGATTACAAACATCGATAGTAAAAAGGGCGTAAGGGCGTAAGGCAATTTTTTAACGGCTTGCCCGATAGGTCTTAGGCTGTATTTTTTTATTAAAGATATAATTATGCAAACGGCAAACACTGCAAGCGACACAATTAAGCCTACTAAATACATTTGCATATTTATATACGAAGCTACCGCCATACCGATAATATAGATAATTAGCCCGACGCAACAAGAGTACATTAAAGGCTTGTTGGGAACAGGAATAAGTTCTTCGGTCGGTTCGAGTTCGGCTGACAAATTCTTTCTAAATAGCAAGTACATTATGCCAAAAGAAGTTAGTCCGCAAACCATAGTCGGCAAAGCCATTACTAAAAAGTAATCTACAAAGTCTATGCCAAAAAAGGTCGCCAAATAAATATTGGTGGGGTTGCCAATTATTAGTAGCAAACTCCACGTATTAGCGGCGACAAATTCCATTACTATATAGGGAATAGGGTTTATCCTAGCGTGCTTAGTAAAGTAGCAAATAAAAGGGGTAAAAGTCAATATAATTATATCGTTTGAAGTTACAATGGTAAGCAAAGATATCACTATATAGAAGTAGATAAATAGCCGACGCTGACTTGTCTTTGCTTTTTTAAGGGCGTAGTAAGCTAGATATTTAAAAAAGCCTATTTCGTCAAGCAGTACCGAAACACAAGTCATTGAGAAAAATATAATCAATATTTTTATAGGATTAATCGGTAAATTTGTAGTAAAGTTTTGCAATATTTGTTTAAGAGACACTTCGCCTATACATATTAGTAGTACCGCTCCTAAAAGAGCAAATACCCAATAAAGGCAAAAAGAAACTTTGCCTAGTTTAATTTTTAAATCAAAAATAATAGATATAATCATCAATATAAAAACTATTGATGCAATAATAATTGTAGCTGTCATATTTCCTCGTATAAATCTATTGGTAAGTATAGCATAAATTTTAGATAAAATGTCAATTTTAAAAAATATATTTTTATCTAATACGCCTATCAATTAGCTATGAAAAGTTAGCGTTTTTTGTTACAAAAAAACAAGAGAACTTAATACTTTTCTCTTGTTTTTGGTTACAAATATTTTTATTTTTTCGCTTAAATTTTAGAAGTTAAAAGGTAACTTCAATTTTATCATAACCGTTACAACTAATCGAACAAGCGTAGTAAGCCTTCGCTAAATTTACCAATTTATCGTAGTCGTAAGCGCCCATAGTTTCGCTCGTTGAGTGCATAGCAAGTTGAGCTAGTCCAATATCTACGCTTCTAATTGAAAGTTGTTGTGAGGATATTGCGCCAAGCGTGCTACCGCAAGAAACGTCGGAGCGTGAGAAAGAATCTTGTATTGCGATATTTGATTGTTTAGCTATATATTTAATTACCGCCGAAGACATAGCGTCTGTCGTATAATTTTGGTTTGCGTGGTGTTTAATTACAACGCCTCCATTAAGCGTAGCTATATTAGTAGTGTCGCTTTTTTCTAAGTGATTAGGGTGAGCTGCGTGGGCATTATCACAAGAAAGCATAAAACTGTTGGCAAGCATTTTGTCATAATCGTTATCTAGCAATACAGAAATTTTTCTAAGTGTGTCGACTAAAAATGTTCCGCCTGCGCCTTGTTTAGTGCTACTGCCAACTTCTTCGTTATCCGGCATAAAGGCTAAGGCTACGTTATGACTTTTAAGGTCTTTTAATGCGTCTATGCTTGCAAAAGCGCTTGTAAGGTTATCTAGTCTAGGCGAAACTAAATATTCGCCGTTTTGTCCTGCAAAAAAAGGCTCTTGGTTACAAGCTAAAAATAAATCATAGTCAATTAATTCGCCCTCGTACGCTTTATAAGTGTCTTCTCCTGCAAATAAAGGTTGAAGGTCTATTTGAACATTTGGGGCAAAATTTGTGTTAGCGTCTCTATTTAAGTGTATCGCAAGCGAAGGAATAACAACATTATAATCGCTTTTAACTAATTTTGAGCAAACGCAATTTGTAACTTTGTCAAGATAGACAATTCGCCCTGCAATTACTAAGGGTTTATCAAACCAAGTATAGTTAAGCCCTCCTCCGTAACGCTCGACGTTAAGTTTGTATTGCTTAGCTTGCTTAGTAGAAGGGTTATATTTAAGTTTAAGCGCCGGACTGTCGGTGTGCGAAGCAAAGATATTGAAGCCCAAATTTCTATCGCCTAGACAAAAAGCTATTAAACCCGAACCGTCTTTAATGACATAATATTTGCCTAGTGGCTTAATTTGCCAAGTTTGACCTTCGATTAATTCGGTATAACCGCAAGCTATAAGGTCTTGTTTACAAACTTCTACCGCATGGTAAGGCGTGGGGGAATTATGTAATTTTTGCATTAATTCTTTTATCATTATGTTCTCCTAAATTTATATTTAATGTCTACTTACTTCTTTTAACCATTTTACAACATAAATATGCTTTTGTCTATATGCGTTAGGGTATATTTTTCAAAGATATTGACAATTTTTAATAATTGAAGTATAATAAATAGATAGATATTTAAATAATCTAGGAGGTAAACAATATGAAAAGATATGTTAAATCTTTGGTGTCAATTCTACTCGCTGTTGTTATGCTATTTACTTTTGTTGGCTGTGACGATACCCTTTTTGTTGTTAAGTTTTTTGACGGAACAGAACAAATCGGCAAAGACGTAGCAGGGACTTCTAGCAAAGTGATTGTTCCCGTTACCGCTCCAACCAAAGTCGGTTACACATTTGAGGGTTGGTTTGACGCAAAGATTGACGGTAATAAATTTGTAGATGGCACTAAGTTTACACAAAATATAACGTATTACGCAAGATATACCAAAGACGCCGAACCCACCGTTACCTATACTGTCAAATTTTTTGACGGAGATATCCAAGTAGGGCAAGACGTTGTTGGCGCTCCCGAACAAGTCATAGTAGCGCCTACTGCTCCAACCAAGGCTGGTTTTATATTTACAGGTTGGTTTGACCAAAAAGTCAATGGCGATAAATTAGAAAAAGACGCTAAGTTTACTAAAAATATATCTTATTATGCAAGGTATATTGCAGAGGGTCAATCTCCAACCACCTTTACAGTCAAGTTTTTTGACGGTTTAACGCAAATAGGGCAAGACGTTGTTGGCACTGCCGAACAGCTTATAGTTCCTCCTATGCCACCGGCCAAAAAAGGTTTTGTGTTTAGCGGTTGGTACGACCAACAAATAGGCGGTACAAAGTTGCCATTTGGCGCAAAATTTACTAAAAACGTAACTTACTACGCAAGGTACGAAGTAATGAAGACCGAAGGCGAAATTGAAGGCGACGTCAATGACGCCGTCGATAAGAGTCCTACTCTTTCTAGCGGTAATGTTGCGTTAGATATCATAACCAAACAAGTTCTTAAAAAAATACTTGTTTCTACTTGCATTAAGTTGACGTTTAGCGGTGTTATGCAAGATAAGATTGCTATTTTGTTAGATATTTTTACCAACCCTAATAGCGAAATAGTTAGCTTAATAAATCAAATTAAGACAGCGCCTACCCCCGAACTTATTACAAAACTTATTGGATTGATTAAGCTTGACGACTTTACCCCCGACGAAGTAGCAACTATTGTTAAGGCGCTTGTCGAGTCAACCTTAGACACAGCCTCAAAGAGTTCAACCTATGACGAACTTGTAACCGAACTTAATAAATATGTCGCTACTTTTACCAAAGAACAAGTCAGCGAATATGCTTTTTACGCAGAACTAACTCTTATTAGAGATTACTACGGCAATTACGGAAAATATGTATTTAACAATACCGATATGCCAGAAGTAGAATATAACGATTTTGTAGCTTTAATGAGGAGTTTGCCCGATTACAACGCTACTACTTTAAATTCTACTACATACCAAACCTTAGTCGCTACGGCTACGTTTGAGCGTCCAAATCCCGTAATGGACTTTGTCAACAAGATTATCGCATCTATGGGCAAAGATTATTCTGGCGCAGTAGCGGGTGAGGGTTCGCTTATAGCTAGACTTGCAAACGAGTCCAAACGCATAGAGGCTCTTCCTCAAAAACAAGCGATGGCAGATTCTTTTGCTAAGGCGACAACTTTACAAAAGACGCTTACCGTGCGTTTGGCAAATATAATTAAGGCTAACGCTACGGCAACCGCCGAAGATTTAACTTTTTTACAAGATTGGTCTATTGAGTGGAAAGCGATATTTAAGGACACTAAGATTACTCCTCCGCAAACAGTAGAGGGATTAACGGCTAAATATATTGCCGAGCTTACAGTTCAAATGACTAGTGATATGCACGCTCTCGAAATGGCGCTTAAAGACTACGTTTCTTACGCTAACGCTCTAACGGCTATAAAGTTAATGCCTCTTGTTAGCTATCAAGTGACCCAAGTATTGTTTAGCGAGGCTTACATTAGCAAAGATTTACAAAAAAGTTTTATAGATTTAATTAAGCCTACAATAAAGACTTACGCAGAGTTGAAAGGTAATTCTACAAAGATAGAGCCTTACATTCAACTGTTTAAGAGCGGTAATATTACTGACAAGCAATATTTAGAGTTTATTAAATTAGTTAAAGATTCGGCAAATTTAGTTAATTCCTATACTACCAAGAATGGTAATTCGCTCAACACTTTTGCCGACAAGATAGGTGTTTTGACAAGTAAATTTAAAGCGACACAGGATATTCCAATTACAGATATTATAAAAAGTTTAATCAGCGTAGGCAAAGAATTACCCCTACTCGCTACTACAATATTAGATACGTTGAATAAACAACTGCTAATTGATATCTTTTCGCTTACAAATGAAGATTCTGTGCCGGCAAATGCGGTGATTGTTCTAGCCAGAATAGTTACGACAATCAATTCCAGTTTAACTGACGAACAAATATCCGCCCTTATTCCAACGCTACTTAATAGTTTAAGCGGACAAGTTAAGAGCGCTATGTTCTCGGCTTTACTTTCAAGCGGTCTATTTACAATGACAACACAAGATACCGAAATTGTAAATAAATATACTAAGGCGCAAGAAATAACTAGACTACTCGCTCTATTTAATTCGCAAATTGCGCAGGGCGAAAATGCTGTTAAAGCGACTTACAACAAGTTAATTGAGCTAACTCAAATTACAGTTACAATCACCGACTTTGCTTCGCAAACACAAGTTAACGCCTTTGTAACTGCCGTTAAGGGCGTATTAGATGGGTTAAATATTGACTCGCTTGATAATCAAGTTAGCAATATAATGATATTTAAACTTCAAACGGCGATTACAAAATATAACGCCCGTGACGAAATTTCGGCAATTGCAAGTTTGCCTTTGCTCACTTCAAGTTCGGGGGCGGAATATGTAACTTTCTTAACCACGCTCAACGCTTATTTTGCAAAAGTTGGCATAACGGAAATTGACGGCGCTACTTACCTTTCGCAATTAATAGCTATTATTAATACCCTTAAATTGTTAGGAAACACTACGCCGACAGTTACTCCTTAAAGTTATAACAGCTCCAATTATTTTAAAATCTTAAAAAAAAGAAACACTTTTAAAGTGTTTCTTTTTTAGTATATCAAAGACAATAAATATTATATTTAAATAACGCAAATTTGCCAAGAATTTCTTAATATCTTGTATTTATATAAAATGCTATTTATTAAGCCTTTCTACTAGATAAGGCATAGCTTTTTCAAATTCTACGCCGTACCAATGGCTTTTATCGGGAATTGTTTGCTTGATACATTCGACAGTGTAATCAACGGCAATGCTTGCTGATTCGTTAAGAGATTTGCCCCTCATTAAAGAACCAACTAGACAGCTTGCGTATACGTCGCCTGTGCCGTGCATAGCTATGTCAATTTTGTTTTGGAAATAGTAATATACGCAATCTTTGGCGTGGTTATATACGCATACGCCAAGTTTATCTTCTTCAAAGCTAACGCCGGTAAGCACTACGTCGGCATTTGTTAGTTTGGTAAAGCTACGGCACAAGTTTTCAATATATCTTCGGTCGTAACCTTTTTCGACATAGGGGATATCTAGTAGGAATGACGCTTCGGTTAGGTTAGGCACAATTATGTCGGCTTTTTTGATAAGTTTAGCCATTTCTTTTACAAACGCTGGGGTAAACCCCGTGTAAAGAACTCCGCCGTCAGCCATAACCGGGTCAATTACAATTTTTGCGTCTTTGCCAAAGTCGGCAAACATTTTATCAATAATGCCTATTTGTTCAACGCTACCAATATAGCCGGTATAGATTGAGTCGAAGGAAAAGTTTTGCTCTTGCCAATGTTTTGCAATTTTGCTCATTTCGTTAGTTAGGTCAAGAAAAGTATAATTGTTAAATTTGTAAGTGTGCGTAGACAACACTGCGGTTGGCATTATACAGCACTCAACTCCGCAAGCTGAGATTATAGGTAGAGCCACTGTAAGCGAACACTGTCCTATGCAAGAGATGTCTTGAATCGTAAGTATTTTTTTCATCGTCTATTCTCCTTAATTGTTCCAAATAATTATCTAATATTTAGGGTTTTTTGTCAACCCAAATACCCTTGCAAACTTAGATTTGATTACTATTTATACGTTTTTTAACTATTTCAGTCAAAACGCTTTATTCTTTTTTTAGTATTGTTAAGCGTTTGCTTTTAACTTAGCGTTGTGATAAAATTGATATACTATTAAAGAAGGTTTTGCTAAGTGAAGGAATTTTTCTTTGCCGTAAATGGCATAATGCCAATTATTATACTCGTAGCCGTCGGTTACCTACTTAAAAAGCTAAGAATTTTTAATGACAATTTTTTAAGCGTGGCAAACAAAGTTTGTTTTAAGGTATTTTTGCCCTGTATGTTATTTATTAACATCTATACTATTAAAGATTTTACCCATATTAACTGGCAATTAGTATTATTCGCCGTTATCGCAACATTAATTATTTTTGCTCTCGGTCTAGTAATAGGCAAACTCAGCACAAACGACTTATCACAGCGTGGCGTAATAGCGATGTGTGTGTTTAGACCTAACTCCGTTATTATAGGTTTGTCGCTAGTAACTTCTATTTATGGCGAAATCGGCGGTGGTACTATGGCGTTACTGCTTGCGTTTACAATACCTTTGTTTAATATTCTAAGCATAATAACTTTTTCGGTTTATAACAAAAATGAAAAACTTAATGTTGGCAAAACATTACTCAACCTTATTAAAAATCCTTTGACAATAAGTATTTTAATAGCTTTTGGCGCTCTTTTTGTAAGATATTTACTTAGTCTAGGCGATATTTCATTTAGACTTACCGATATTTCATTTATTTATCAATCGATAAAGACGCTTGGCGGACTTGCAACGCCCCTTGCCCTATTAGTTTTGGGAGGACAATTTGCCTTTTCTTCGGCAAAACAATTTGCAAAGCCCATTACGATTGGAGTGCTATGCAGACTTGTTATTATGCCGATTGCAACGTTTATTGTTGCGTACTATTTTTTCGACTTTACTCAAATAGAATTTGCTTGTTTGATGTGTTTGTTTGCAGCTCCGCTTGCTGTGACTAGCGTAGTAATGGCAAGCGAAATGAATTCTTCCGCCGAACTTGCCGGTCAATTAGTTGTTTGGACAACCTTACTTAGCTTTGTAACTTTATTTGTGTATATTATGACTTTTGGCAGTCTTGGTTTAATTTAGTTTAGCATTTTATTGTAGTTACATTTTGTACATATATATTAAAAAAACCTTCTATAATATTATAGAAGGTTTTTTAAAGATGTTTATAATTAAACTAGGAATATTTCAAGTTTTTATAATTTCTATTTCAATTCTTGTTTTACAAGAATTTTAGTAATTTCGCCAACATATAAGGTATGATAATCGTTATTTTTATAGATTTCTTTACATAGTTTGTCGTCGACAAAACTTTGGGGTGTAAATTCCTGCGCATAAAGTTTTTGGCATAGTAGCACGGTATTTGCCTGCGTAAAGTAGGGGGTAGCGTCTTTGTCGCAAGTTTCAAGTTTGCTAATTTTAATTTTGTCGACATCTTTGCCCGATACCGAACCCAAATAGCCTAACTGGTCTTTATACTTTTGGTCAAAAAAAGATAATGAAAAGGTAGATGAGTTGTCGACAAATTGTTTAGTGTATCGAGTTGGCCTAATGACGATAAAGGCGACATTTTTATTCCATAGTACGCCAAGCCCGCCCCAAGACGCCGTCATTGTATTAATTTTTCCGTTGTGACTAGCGGTAATTAACATCCATTCTTGCCCGATTGCGACAAATGGGTTTTTATTAAATTGTTCTATCTCTACTTGTTTAAATTCAGTCATTGTTTACTCCTTTAATTTAAATACCAGTTAAATATATTTTATCATAGTATTTAAAAACTTACAACTTGCAATTTGTTTTTCTTTTAATTAATTGTAAAATAATTACAATTATGTTATTATTTAAATATGAAAAAAGATGATGACTTATTATTAGATATAGTTGATTTAGGCGCTAACGGCGAGGGAATCGCCCACGTCGATAATCAAACTATTTTTGTTCCCTACGCATTAGTCGGTGAAAAAGTTAGCGCAAAGGTCGACTTTTGTAAAAATGGTATTGCTTTTACGCATCTTAAAAAAGTTATAACTCAAAGTCCGCATAGGGTGGCTCCGCCCTGCGAAGTGTTTGGAGAATGCGGTGGTTGTCAACTTCAACATCTTGCTTACGAACAGCAACTTGAACTTAAACGAGCTAATGTTTCCAACAATTTTAAAAAAATTGCCAAACTTGACGTTACTTGCGACAATGTAATATGGCAAGCTAAATATGGTTATCGCAATAAATTGCAAATGCCAATTTCGCAAATTGATGGTAAACTGGCGTTTGGATTTTACAAAAACTCAACGCACGATATAATTGAGGTTGACAAATGTATTTTACATGGCGACTGGTGTGGCAAGCTTATCAATATCGTCAAGACTTTTGCTGAGGAAAATGGCATTTTAGGTTACTGCGAAAGTGACGACAGCGGTCTATTAAAGCACCTAGTAGCTAGATATATCAACAAACAGCTGATGGTTTGTCTAGTAATTTTTGGAGAAACATTGCCAAATCACGGTCAACTATACAAGGCCTTAAAAGAAAAATTTAGTTCGGTCAGTCTATACATCAATATAAATAAAGTAAAAAACAATGTAATTTTGGGCAAAAAATATGTTCTTTTAGGTGGCGAAAAGTCAATAAAAACCAACGTTTTATGGCTAAAAGTCGAAGTTCAACCTGCAAGTTTTATGCAAATTAATGATGGAATTAGAGATAAAATTTATTCTACGGCGCTTAGCAAAGTGGGTCGCACAAATGTACTAATCGATGCTTACAGTGGCGCTGGGGTGCTTTCAGCCCTTCTGGCGGGCAAGTTTGAACAAGTAACGGGTATTGAGATAGTCAAAGAGGCAGTCGAAGACGCCCAAGCGCTTGTAAAAGCAAACAACATTTCTAACTGCAATTTTGTTTTAGGCGACTGCTCGCAAGAGCTAGGCAAGGTTGCAAAAGCGTACGTTGAACAAGGCAAGACAATTACTCTAATAGTCGACCCGCCCCGAAAGGGTTGCGACAAGTCTGTAATCGAGGCAATCGCCAACGCTAAGCCTGATTACCTTCTTTATATTTCTTGCAACAGCGCTACTCTCGCCCGTGACATCGCCTACCTTCTCGACCTTGCGTCTGACTACGCCCTTTCTCCGCCCGCCCTCTTCGATATGTTCCCCCAAACTAAACACGTCGAGTGCGTGGTGTTGATGTCAAGGAAACAATAAATTTTCAATAAAGATTATTTATATCTGGCGTATACCTAACAAAATCATTATTAACATAAAGTTGTTGCGTTATACAATCGTAGGTTTATATAAATCAGGGGTTTCTAAGCGCATACACGAAATAGAAACCAAATAATTTGACAAAAATCATTTAATGATAGAATTATTAAAATGAAAAGGGGTATCGTGAGGCATGGCAACACATAGATGAAAATTCCTTGAAACGGAAAGAAAATTGTTTTTAGCAAACTAAATTTATAGAATAGGAGGGGAATATTTTGGTTCGTGTAGCGCAAACAGATGATGCAGTTCAATTAGAAATGTTAAACAATGAGTTTAATGGTAAAGGTGAAACTTCTCTCGAAAATATTAGGAAATCTTTACTTAACAACGAAAGAGAAATTGTTGTTGTATACTGTGATAGGAATTTACTTGTTGGCTTCACGTGTGTACAATTAAAAAAATCTTTTTGCTATGATGACTATATGCCTGAAATTACAGAGGTATATGTAAAAGTCGAATATCGCAATAGAGGTATCGCAACAGCTATGATTACATTTGCAGAAGATTATTGCAAACACAATTTTGGAGTGCATGAATTTGAACTTCTTACTGGGGAAAATAATAATACTGCGCAAAAAGTTTATCAAAAAATAGGATACGCTGGCGACGGGGAAATACATTTAAGCAAAAGAGTAAGATAGAAATATTAGCTTTATCAACCACGCAAAATGAGCATAATACGAAGTTGATATGTTCCCTAACACCGATAAACGCAGTGGATATGTTGCCACAAACGGACAAAGAACAAGACACACTATTTGACGTACTTCCACTCAACTTGCGCAACGGTTGAAGTTCTTGCGTGTTTTGTGCGCAAATAAGAAATAGACTATCTAAACTACTTATATACCGATAGGGTTAAGCGTAACGGCTTACTCTATCGGTATTTTTAATGCTTTTTATTTGTAGACTTAACAGTTGCGATAGATTAATTAAAATGGTTGATTATTTTAGCGTAGATAAATGTTTATCTAAGTTAAATTAATTAGCGTATAGATTATGCGAATATATTGATAGAATAAACGCATTTTATAAGTTTGTTTAAATAAATATATTTAAATATTACAATTTATAATAATATTTTAGAAAATCTATTGAAAATTAACAAAATAAATGGTATTATATGCGC
>JAVVRZ010000005.1 GCA_036654455.1 Clostridia bacterium
GCCCGTCGCTTAAACTAACAAATAAGTTAAGTCGGCAACTAATTAAAATTGCCGACTTAACTTATTAAATTATTAAATTGTAGTAATATGTTGCCAATCTAAATTATTAAATCGTAGTAATATGTTGCCAATCTAAATTATTAAATCGTAGTAATATGTTGCCAATTTAAATTATTAGTTGTATAGTGCGTTGCCGACTTAACTTATTAAATTATTAAATTGTAGTAATATGTTGCCGACCTAAATTATTAATTGTAGTAATATGTTGCCGACCTAATATACTATAATTATTAGTTGTAATAATACTTATTTAATATTACATAAGAATTGCCATCATTTTGTTGAAAAACACTCACATTTGAATTTGGCGTTTCAATGATTTTTCCAACAATTGTCATCTCACCTGCATTCTCATGATTTTCTTTAACGGCGTTAAATGTCCCGCAAATCTCACTTTGATAGACTATGGTTTCTTTTGAAATGATAATGTCTTTAGCGTTCAATATCCCGCTTATTATGTCCTCGAAAGGATATCTAATATCCTGATCAACTTTGATTTCATATTTCACATTTAAAAACTTTGGCGCTTCGCCATTTTTTGTCAGCTTAACAAGGGCTTCTGTGTTGAAACAAATTAAATCCATATCGCCAAATTCGCCTCCAGGATCAAATCTTATAGGAGTCGTAAAATTATAAAGATATGAAACTTGCCAGCCTTGATTAACAAAATCTGCAAGGGCGCTAACAGAAGCAT
This sequence comes from Clostridia bacterium, assembly GCA_036654455.1. Lineage (NCBI taxonomy): Bacteria > Bacillati > Bacillota > Clostridia > Clostridia bacterium. Next base: position 755 of record JAVVRZ010000005.1, read on the forward strand.
TTTTGTTATTGCCGTTTAAATAACCATTAATTAAAAGGTCATTAGTGACGTTTCTTTCGTCTTTTTTTGTGTGCAATACTTTTTTTTTAGTAATTAAATCGGAATTTAATGTTTCAAGAGAATTTAACATTTCGAAAATATTTTGATTATCATCAAAATATAAATTTGTTAAGATATGTTCTTCTTGAAAAATGACGCTATCACATTTAAAAGTAAGCATAATTTTAGTTTTGCCATCTTGATTTGTCATGCTATCAATTGAAACAACATTGAAATCTATGCTTACGCTTAACTTTTCTTTTAAAAGATTATTAAAACGATAAAACGCAATGCTTTCAGATTGCTCTGCCGTTAAGATTATGCTTGACTTTTGAGTTGCAATAGTGTCTTTCCCGCCTAAAGGTGAGACTTCAATTGTCATTCCGCCTTCAAGGGGAGTTAATGTAAGCTCGCGTTGCGATTCATTTAAAGTCTGAGTTCTTCCATTGATTGAAACAAGATAACCCGTTGTGTCCTTTTCACTGCTTGCATTTGGAGTTAGTTTCAAAATGCCACTATTGTTAACTTCAATCTTTGGCGCTTTTAGGGCAACCTTGTCAACGGGGATATCAATTGGCGGAGGCGGGTCGGGGTTGGGGTTAGGACCCGGGTCGGGGTTAGGGTTAGGGTTGTTGGACGAGCAGCCGGAAGACGATATAAGCACAAGGGAGACAAGCGCCGACGAAATAAAAGATTTAAAGCTTCTTTTCATAATTTCTCCTAATCAATATATTATAATTTATTAATGTTATTTGACATACCTAACAGCTTTGTCTACGTAATACCGCTTTAAGCGGTATTACCGACAAACAATACTTATAATCTTAATGGCAAGAATATCTACTTACGCAAGAAAATATGTCTTAAATACGCAAATTACATTAGATATATATATTAAGTATAAACTATTATAAATTAAAAAACAAGATTTTTATTTATTTTTGTTATAATATTTACAATTTTGTTGCTAATCGCTCAAATTTGCCCCTTTAAATATAAAAAGTATTTATAAAAGTTGCATCAACTTGGCAATCTAGAAATATTTACCTTAAAAAACTACTTACTATTATAAATAATGTATTGTTTACCTAACCGCCTTAGGCGGTTAGGTATTGTTGACAAAATATTTAGGCGGTTATGCCGACGCTATTTAAGCCTAAGTTTATGATATAGGCGGTAAGATAAATGCTCTGTGACTTGCAATTAGAAGTAAAATATTTGTTAGAATTTAAGCAAGAAATGTACTTGCAATTACTATTTGAGGCGAGTTTTTAGGTAGGGGAGAGCTTGCGGACGAGTAAAAGAGTTCTCGGTTGCGGTATTTGCAGGGTCGAATTGATAGTTGTCGCTTGAAGAAGTTGTTAAGGTTAGAGCGCTATTTTCAATAATTAAATTGTTTGTATCGTTTGACAAATTGAGAGTAGCTAAATTTTCGTTTACTTTTGCCCTTTGGCAAGGGAAAGAACTTTTAGCCGAGTCAAAAGGTTCTGTGGTACAATTTACCACGCTAGGCGTAACAACGGTAGGCAAAAAATTCGCAAGTAAATTATTACTTGCGAAGATTGTTAAATTTGCAAAGGAATTAAATTTTGGAAGTTCGTTATATTTTCTACGCCAATGCTCGGGAATTTCTTTTTCATTTGGTAGTTTAATGGGTAAGTCGTTGGTAGATAGCTCGAAATCTTTAATTAATTTTTCGTATTGACCCTTTTTGATATTTTCTAGCGCTTTAAACGCTCTAACAGAGCTACTTACAAATACTTTGTTAATTGAGGCGTCAGCCTTTGTTACCGTGTCTTTTACTAGATTAATCAAATTTTTGTAGTCCGTTGTCGACGCTACGCCCCTTATTTTTACAGCCACAAAAGCGCACGAACCAAAAATTGCGCATCTGCAATCAATAATATTAGGCAGGTCTTTTATAATTTTGCATAATTTGCAATTTGTGTCGCAAATGTTGGGTTTAATTGGTTTTTCCGCAAAGGCTATGCTTGAAGGAATTACAATAATTGCAATTAAAAGTAAAACTAAAAATAATTTTTTCATATACTACCTCTTTTTTTTATTATTTTGCAATAGTTTTAGTCAAAATATGTATTAATAATATTAATTATTACTTTTTTTTATTTAAATCTATCTTTATAATGAAATTTACAAGGAGGTGTTTATGAATTCGATAATTTTGTTCGTTTCAATTTGCGGAAGCGTCTTAGCTCTTTTTTTGGTTTATTTGATAATACAACTTAAAATTTACTATAATAACGCCGATAGAATAAGAATTACACGCAAAGCAAAAATTTTTCTTAATAAAGAAGAAAAGTATGTTTTTTATGAAATAAATCAAAAAACCGCTTCAAAATAGCTAATTTTGTATAAATATTTGTCGCATCTATTGACAAATTTATATTTTATACTAAAATAAAAGTAACTAAACAAATGGGGTAAAAAATATGAAGAACGTACAATTTTGCAGTTTTGACAAAACAATGCTTGAAACTTACTTGTGGGACGATGTTACTGCGCCAAAAGGAGTTGTGCAAATTTTGCATGGTATGGCAGAGCACGCTCGTCGCTATGACGACTTTGCAAAGTATCTCAACGCTTCTGGTTATATTGTATTTGCCGACGACCATAGGGCGCACGGAAATACCGAATGTGAACAAGACTTAGGATATCACGAGGGAGATATCTTTGAAGATACTGTTTCGGACGAAATAGCTATTACCGAATTTCTTTCTAACAAATATAATTTGCCTGTTGTTGTGCTTGGACACAGCTATGGCAGTTTTGTAGCTCAACGCTATCTTGAAAAACCTAGCAAAGCTTGTGGCATTATCCTTAGCGGTTCTGCCTATATGAAAGGGCTTATCACAAATGTTGGCGCAATGATTTCTAATATGCAATACAAAAAAGGCGCGCGTAAGAAAGGCGTTACAATGGACAACCTTTCTTTTGGCGGTTATAACAAGCCCTTTAAGGCAGAAGGCGTTAAATTTGCTTGGCTGTCGAGGGATAGGGCGCAAGTTGACAAATATATGGCGGACAAACAATGCGGATATGTTATGTCAAACGCTTTTTTCAAATATTTTATGCAAGGCTTAAAGGCAATTTATCACCCCGACAATTTGTCGCAAATTAGTTTGAACAAACCTATCGCTATTTTTAGCGGAGAAAAAGACCCTCTTGGCGGTAAAAATGCTAAGCTATCCTATAAACTTGCTAATATGTACAAAAAACTCGGCGTTAAAAACTTATCTTATACCGTATATCCTTCGGCAAGACACGAAATTCTTAATGAAATAAACAAAGAAGAAGTTTATGCAGATATGCTTGCAAGCATTGACAAATTTATTTTGGCTTAAATTAAATATAATTTTTATTAAAAACCGATAGTGATATCGGTTTTTTTAAAGTTGAACAAATTGTAAAACCTGCATTGACTTAATAGATTAAATGTGTTATATTTTAGATACTACAAAGAGAGGTAAAATTTATGAACAAAATTGCAAAAATGATAGACCACACGCTACTCAAACCAGCTAGTAACAAACAAATAGAAGAACTTTGTTCAACTGCTGTAAAATATGGTTTCGCAACCGTATGTATTCAACCCGACTATGTTAAATACGCTAAAAGCTTGCTTAACGGGTCAAGCGTGCTTGTTTGCACCGTAATTGGTTTTCCCTTAGGCGAAAATACGACGGCGGTAAAAGTATTTGAAACTAAAAATGCTATTAAAAATGGCGCCGACGAAATTGATATGGTAATAAATCCGTCGTTTTCCAGAAACAATCAATTTAAGAAAGTTGAAAAAGAAATCGCTAGCGTAGTTAAAGCTGCAAACGGCAAATTAGTTAAGGTAATAATTGAAGAATGTCTTTTGACCGACAAACAAATAGCTAAGGCAACCCAAGCCGTAATCAACGCAGGCGCTCAATTTGTAAAGACCAGCACGGGCTTTTCTACTCACGGCGCAACAATCAACGCAGTAAAAATTATGGCAGAAACCGTAAAAGGCACAAAAGTTAAGATTAAAGCCGCAGGCGGAATTAGAGATAAAGCGACAGCCGAAGAATTTATAACCGCAGGCGCAAGTCGCATAGGCACAAGCAACGGCGCTCAAATTGTAGAAGGTTAGTTAATAATTTATTAGTAAAATTGCAAATTAGCTTTGACAAAATAAATAAGCGGTATTAAACATAAGCAAAATATATTAGCCGAATGGCTAACAAATAAAAGGGGGGATAACTATGCAACACAAAAAAGATTGTATTGCAATGTTGCTTGCGGGCGGTCAAGGCAGTAGACTATATGCGCTTACAAACAACGTGGCTAAACCAGCCGTTAGTTTTGGCGGTAAATACAAGATTATTGACTTTACTTTGTCTAACTGCATCAATTCGCAAATAGACACCGTAGGCGTTTTGACGCAGTATCAACCCTTAATACTTAACGAATATATTGGCAACGGTCAACCGTGGGATATGGACAGGCTCTACGGCGGAGTACACGTTCTACCACCCTATCAAGCAAAGGGCAGTAGCGACTGGTACAAGGGGACTGCAAACGCAATATATCAAAACTTACAATTTATTGAGCGTTATAACCCTAATTACGTGCTAATTCTTTCGGGCGACCATATCTATAATATGGATTACAATAAGTTGAAAAATTTTCATATACAAAAAAATGCCGATATTTCAATAGCCACAATCAACGTAGATATTTCGCAAGCTTCACGCTTTGGCATAATGACGGCAAACGAACAAGGTCGTATTATTGACTTTACCGAAAAACCTGCTCACCCTAAAAGCACACTTGCCTCTATGGGCGTGTATATGTTTAATTATCAATCGCTTAAAGATTACTTAACGCAAGACGCTAAGCGAAAAGATTCTTCTTTTGACTTTGGCAAAGATATTATTCCTAAAATGCTTGCCGATGGCAAAGAAATGTACGCTTATCAATTTCAAGGATATTGGAAAGACGTTGGCACTCTCGACAGCTTGTGGGAAGCTAATATGGACTTGCTTTCGGGTTCGCCTTCCTTTGATATATTTGACGGCAGTTGGAAAATTCACTCTCGCAACCGCTTATCTCCGCCTATTTATAATGGCGATAATGGCGATATCAAAAATACTATTGTAAGTGGTGGCGCTAATATTTACGGCAGAGTTCGCAACAGCGTGCTAGGCAAAGGCGTTACCGTGCTTGAAGGCGCAAATGTAATTGATAGTGTGATTTTTGACGACGTAACAATAGGTCAAGGTAGTACGGTCGATTATTGCATAATTGACGAGGGAGTAAATATAGGCAAAAATGTTTCAATAGGTTCGCCAAGAATTACTAATAAAGGCTTAACCGTTATTTCACGCAATGTAAATATAAGCGATAACTGTGTTATCCCTAGCGGAATGATAGAGGAGGATATATAAGATGAACGCAATCGGTTTAATTTTTGCAAATATTCACGATGATTTACTTGTAGAGCTCACTTCTAATCGCACTTCGGCGTCAGTTCCGTTTGGCGGAAGATATAGATTAATCGACTTTTCTCTTTCTAATATGGTAAATAGCAATATTAGCAAAGTCGGCGTTGCAACAAGGCAAAACTATCAATCGTTAATGGACCACCTTTCGGGCGGTAAAGATTGGGACTTAGCTCGACGCACAGGCGGATTATTCTTAATTCCACCTTATGGTATGACCAACACTAACGCAAACGCTACTCGTTTCGACGCCCTTGTTAGCTCGCTCAACTTTATAACTCGTTCCGAAGAAGAATATATTGTGCTTGCCGACGGCGATTGCGTGTACAATATGGACTATGCTGATTTACTTAAAACTCATATCGAACAAGGCGACGACATAACCATAGCTTATAAGCCAATGTTTGTTGACTTTGCCCTATCTACTCATATTTCTTGCATAGAATTAGACAAAAATAGGGTTAAAGGGTTACTTGTGCATCGTTCGCAAGAAGGACAGGCAAACGCAAATCTTAATATCTATGTTTTAAAAAGACAACTCCTTATTGACCTAATTACCGAGGCAATTTCTCGTGGGCAAAGTGACTTTCAACACGACATTATAGGTAAAAATATTAAAAAACTTAAAATCGGCGGATATTTATTCGAGGGTAGTTTCTTCTATATCGATAGCATTAAGCAATATTTTGACACTAATATGCAACTGCTTAGGCAAGAGATTAAGGACGAACTTTTTAACAGACCATATCGTTCAATCTACACTAAGGTAAAAGACTCTGCGCCTACTAAATATTTTGAGAATGCTAATGTTAGCAATAGTTTTATAGCCGACGGTTGTAAAATTGACGGAATAGTAATTAATAGTATTTTATTTCGTGACGTAAAGATAAGTAAGGACGCAGTAGTTAAAAACAGTATTATTATGCAAGATACGGTAATTGAGAATAATTGCAAATTAAATTACTGTATAACTGACAAAAATTGCGTTGTCGCTAAGGATTTAATATTGCAAGGTTGCGAAAAAATGCCCTATATAGTGCCAAAAAACAGTAAAATTTAATAATTTAATAAATTATTAGTAATAAAAAAATTTATCTAATACTGTAAAAATACCTCTTATTCTTTTAATAAGAGGTATTTTTAATAATTGTAATTAATTGCTTTTTATACTTTTTTTAAAATTACTTTTTACATTTCATATACTTTTGTTGAGTAGCTCTTCCTCCCCGAATATGCCTAGTCGATAAATTGATATCTAATATTTTTTTAATTTTTTCTAATCTTTCTATATCTAAATAATGCAAGCGTAAACTCAAATCTTTATGTATCGTTGACTTTGAAACCGAAAAAAATTTGGCAGTTTGTCGAATTGTCGAGTTATTGCGAATGATATAGTCGGCTACTTCAAGTACTCTTATAGAAATGTATTCTTTCAACGCTTTACTCCATAATTCTATTGTTAATAGTAATATATTGTCGTAAATTGTTTGATAGAACAGCGACTATTTCTTTGTATCGATATACTTTTGGTTAGATTTATCCCAAAGATTATAAGAATCTATATTTTTAATCGCTCCAAAAACTTTATTTCGTATGTCGGGGATAGAAGTTTCTAGGCAATTTAATATTTCTTTCATTTTTTGTCTTTTTGTCAATTTGTCTACCGGACATTTGTTAGCTACTATTGGCATATCTATTGCGTAACTAATTATATCTTTTTCTTTAATGCAAATTAATGGTCTAATCACGGTGATATTTGTGCGTGTCATATAGCTAATCGGCGCAAGCGTAGAGAACCGTCCTTCGTAGCAAAGCGATAGTAACATAGTATCGATAGCGTCGTCTGCGTGGTGTCCTAGCGCAAGTTTGTTGTAACCTTGACTTGAAAGTAGCTCGCACAAAGAGCCCCTCCTCATATTAGCGCACAGACTGCACGGATTTTTAGCGTTTTTTTCTTGGGCAACGTGGGCAATTTGCGTTTTATGAACTTGATATTCAACCGCAATTTGCTTACAAAAGTTTTCAATCGGCGAATAATTCATATCAAATCCCAAATCTATGGTAAAGGCTTTAAGAACAAATTTTTGAGGGCAAAAACGTTGATAGGCTTTAAGCAAAGCGAGTAAAACCAAGCTGTCTTTTCCTCCCGACATACCAACTCCAATATTATCGCCTTCCTCAATTAGATTAAAGTCCGTAATTGTCTTTCTTAATGTTGATAATAGTTCTTGTTCTGTCATTTTCTACCTCTTTAATGATAAATTATATATGTAATTGATAAAAATGTAAAGAACTATTTACTTTTGTAACCAAAGTGTTATATAATAGTTTAGTATAAGGAGAATTTTATGTGGCCGTTTAAGAAAAAGAAAAAAACCGAAGTAACGCAAATTATTAAGAAGAACAAACTGCCTTACAAAGCAGGTCTTTCTCTTGCCGGTGGCGGAGCGAGAGGTTTTGGACACGTTGGCGTACTTAAAGCGTTTGAAGAAGAAAATATTGTTTTTGACTATGTGACCGGCACATCTGCTGGTAGTATGGTAGGGGCGTTATACGCTCTTGGTTTTACCAGCCAACAAATTATCGAGTTTGGCAAGTCGTTAAAGGCAAAAGATCTTAGACCTATCAGCTCGGTTTTAATTTCTGCGCCCTCAAAAAATATTGAAACACAATTAAATAAAGTTTTAGGCGGAGTAACTTTTGATAAATTGCAAATACCTTTTTCTTGCGTTGCAGTAAATATCGCAACAGGAGAAGAAGTAGTGTTGTCTAAGGGCTTAGTAGCTCCTGCCGTTACGGCAAGTTGCGCTGCGCCTATATTTTTTAAGCCAGCAGTAATCGACGGAGTTCAACTTGTAGACGGCGGACTTCTCAACACTATGCCCGCCGACATAGTTAGGCAAATGGGGGCGGAAATTGTAATTTCGGTAGATATCAACAGCAAACGTGCGCAAGGCACAACTTCAAGTAAATTGCTCAACGTGCTTGTTGCAACTTGGCGAATTGCAACTTCGGCGTCGGCATACAAAGGATATATGAATTCGGACTTAGTTATACAACCCGACCTTGACCGCTTCAAAGCAACTTCGCTTGACCAAGATATTGACGAGATGGTAGAAGAAGGCTACAAGGCAGCCAAAGAACAAATGCCACAGATTAAAAAATTGTTAGGCATAATTAAATAAATAAAATGTGTTTTTAAAACATTTACATAAAGGGGTACGCAAATGGCAGATTCAAAAAAAGCAAGTCCTAAAAAATCAGGCGGTAAAAAGACTAAAAATAAGACCGAACAAACAAGCGATATTTTATCTTTTGCAACTAAGGTTGTTGCTGCGGGAGCGGTAGCTTCGGCTGTAAGCCGTAGGGGAAGCAAAAAAACTAAACGAATGACTAGCGTAGTAATATTTTTGCTTTGCATAGTTATTTTTGCCGTTGGCGTAATGTATTATTTTGACGTTCCGCCTTTAAATTTCGGCGACGGATTTAAATTTTATACCTATGAGGTCAACCAGTTTGACACTCCAACAGCCACAGTTTCGGGCGAACTCAATATACATTTTATTGATGTTGGACAAGGAGATTGTATTTTTATTCAATTTCCAGACGGCAAAACTATGCTAATCGATGGTGGCGAACGTCGAACCGCTGTCGCTACGGGTATTCCTCAATATTTATTTGCTCTTTATCCTAGTCAAGACACAATTACCATAGACTATTGTATGCTAACTCACTGCGATTCCGACCACTGCGGTAGTTTAGACGACGTTATCGCTAACCCAAAAATCAACGTTAAGTCGGTCTATCAGCCACGAGTTTATTCTAAATGCTCAAATGACCCGTTGCGTAGTTTAATGCAACAAAATCCAAATGCGTATAAGCACGTTCCCGAGATAAATACCGGCGTTTACGAGTCGTTTGTAGAAGCTGTTTATCAAGAAAAGCTTTCGGGCGTTTTAACTGAGATTAATTATAATTTTGAAGGGCAAATTATAAGCGGTAGCGATTATTCCATACATACCTATAACCCTAGCGAAGAAATGTACGGCGACTTATCTACGGCTTACGAAAAAAATGATATTTCACCATTGATGGTTCTAACCTATGGCAATTATGATATTTTGCTTACCGGCGACTGCGATAAAAATGCCGAACAAAATTTTGTAGATAACTTAAATGGCGAACTTACTTTTGCCGATGGGTTTGTTTGGGACGGCGATTGCGAAGTGCTTAAAGTAGGTCATCACGGCGGGCGTGACAGCACTAATCAATTCTTTATCGACACAGTCAAACCCGAATATGCCGTAATAAGCGTTGCCGAAAAGAACAAACACGGACACCCTACCCAAGACGCTCTTTCTAGAATTGACAAATATACCGACGAAATATATATGACAAGTAAGTTAGGCAGTATAGCTATGCGTATCAACAAAGACGGCATAAGTTGGGCAAATTCACTTAAAACCGAACTTCCTTTTACCGCAATAATACAAATTAGCTTAATAGCCCAAACTTTAAGTATGTTAAATAGTAATTATTGTAGGTATTTATGATTAAATTAGAAGTTTTTGGCGCTTCGCATAGTAAATTTATTGGCGGAAAAGTGTGGGGGCTACCCAAAGGCTACGCTATTGACCAATCACAAATTCTCAGCGAGCTTAAAAAAAGACAAAACGGCTATGGAAGAAGCGCAAGACAACAAATAGAAAGCAACAACTTTCTTATTACAAGAGGTATTAAAAACAATAAAACTACGGGCGGAACGCTAGAATTTTTTATCAAAAATTTTGACGACGATATTTTGAGCAAACCAGAAATTACTGCGTTAAGAAGCGGACACGCAGATTACGTTGGTTGCGTAAAATATAATCTTACTTCGGCTAGGCAAATAGCCGAGATGTCTAGCGGTCGTAACACGCTTGCGCATACTGTTTTAGGCGCTATATGTAAGCAAATTCTTGCAACAAAAGATATATTTTTTTACAGTTATGTAAGGCAAATAGGCGGTGTTTCTACCGATATAGATGTAAATTTATCCCAAGCTATGCAAATTGAGGCAAGTTTAGTAAGATGTCCCGACCAAACTGCATCGCAACAAATGGTAGAATTAATCGACAAAGCAAGGCTTAACGGCGATACGCTAGGCGGAATTTGCCAAGTCGTTTGCTCAAATTTGCCTATCGGTTTAGGCGAGATTGTTCCTTACGCCGACAAACTTCAAAGTTTAGTAGGTAGATATTTGCTTTCGATTCCTTCGGTTAAGGGCATCGAATTTGGCAAATGGTTTGGTTCAAGTTTTGTCGGTAGCGATTGCGTCGAGCAGTTTGCTCTAAATGGACAGCGAATTGTCTACGATACAAATTTTTGTGGCGGAACAATAGGCGGTCTTACTACGGGCGGAGAATTGACGGTAAGACTTGCGGTTAAACCTATAAGTTCGCTAGCGTTACCTACCCAAACTATTGATTTATTGACTAAACAAGTCGTAACAACTTATCACGAAAGAAGTGATGTTTGCGTAGTTCCAAACATAGCTGTAATTGCCGAAAATATGCTTTCGGCAACAATATTAAATTTATTTAGTAAGGAGGGCTTAGTTTAATGGGAATTATTTACAAAAAATTAGATGTCGCTCAGCTTACAAAAGATAACACAGTTTTTGTCACCATAACAAGATTTGCCAAGCTTTTTAATTTACCAAAGGACAAAACCTTTATCGTGCCAAGCGGAGAGATGGTAAAATCACTTTATTACGCAAAAAAGTTATGTAATTTTTTAATTAAAAAGAACATAACTAGGCAGGGCGCAATCGTAGCCATAGGCGGTGGGACAGTAGGCGACCTTTCAGGTTTTGTAGCCAGTGTTTACTTGCGAGGAATTGACCTTATTCTTGTTCCAACAACATTACTTGCTCAAATAGATAGTTCTATCGGCGGTAAAACGGCTATAAATTACAAAGGTATTAAAAATATAATCGGTTCATTCTATCCCGCAAAACAAATTATAGTAGATTTTAGCTTACTTCACACCCTTAACAATAAAGAACTTATAAATGGTTATGGCGAACTGGTAAAATATACATTATTAAATCAAGAAATAGACCAACTTTACAAGTACGACGAGTATTTTAATGCGCCTTTAATTCAAAAGTGTATCGAATACAAAGATTTAATAGTATCTAGCGATTATTACGACCATTCTTTGCGTAGAAACCTTAGCTTAGGGCATACGATAGGTCATGCGATAGAAAAATGTTATAATATTCCTCACGGTAGAGCTGTTCTTTATGGTTTATATTACGAATTAATGATTTCTTCTTACTTAGGATATTTAAATTCAACCGACTTGGCTTGGGCTCGCAAACGCATACTTGACATTTCGCCTATTCCAAAATTACATAACATCAAAAATTTAGTTAGCTTAATGCAATATGACAAAAAGAACAATTTTGACAGCATAAACTTTGTATTGTTTATTGGCAACTTTTCCACCAAAGAAATATCTTTATCTTACGAGGAGGTTACAAAAATTTTACAATGTCTATGATTGTAACTCCTATCAAACGCATTAATATCAAACAATCTTCAAACGTAGGCGATAAATCTATCACGCATAGATTGCTTATTTTGGCGTCTATTTCTTCGGGAGTTAGCCACATAAGTAACGCAAATACAGGCGAAGATGTTGCGCATACAGTAGATTGTCTTAATAGATTAGGCGCAAATATTATTTGTAATGGCTCTTATTTTACCGTAAACCCAATCAAAAAAGTTGTAAGTCGAGCCACTCTTGATTGTGGCAATAGCGGTACGACAGCTCGATTGCTCGCCGGACTTGTCGCAGGCTTAGGCGTAAACGCTAAATTTATAGGTGACCCTTCATTGTCTTCTAGGCCTATGTCAATGCTCCTACCTCTGCAACAAATGGGGGCTAATGTAGAATATACTAGCGACAGTTTGTTCGTCCTAACGGCAAATGAGGGGCTTAAAGGCATAACTTACCGCAACACTTCTTGCTCTGCGCAGATTAAGAGCGCAATTTTAATAGCCGGACTGTTTGCCGAAGGCATTACTACAATCGAAGAAACTGATAAATCTCGTGACCACACCGAACGAGCTTTGTTATATTTTGGCGCAAATATTAAAATGGAAGATAAGATTATTTTGACTAAATCTAATCTATACGGTCGAGATGTCTTTGTGCCAAATGATATTTCAACAGCTAGCTACGTTATTGCCCTAGCTTTATGCAAAGGCAAAGCCGTTATCCATAACGTAGGCATTAACCCAACGAGAATGGGCGTAGTTTTAGCATTACAAAATTCTCACGCAAAAATTACAATTAAAAATATCCGCTCGAATGGTTTTGAAGAATTTGCCGACATTTACGTATACAAAAGCAAACTTAAAAAGTTTGAAAATCTTGCGCCAATTTGTCAAATTGCCGACGAAATACCTTTGCTTGCTTTGCTTAGCGCCTACTACAAAAAAGAATTTGTGGTTAAGGGCGCAAGTTCGCTTACCACAAAAGAAACTAATCGGCTAGCTACGACAGCGCAACTTATACAGAGTTTAGGCGGAGTTGCAAATTATGATAGCGACAGTTTGACAATTTCTAAGTCAAGTGGTATTATCGGTGGCAATATCACAACTTACGGCGACCATAGAATTGCCCTTTGCGGAATAGTCGCAGGTAATATTTCAAAAAACGGCGTAAATATAGATAATGCCGATTGTATAAATATATCTTCCCCAAATTTTTATATATAGTTGGAGAGAATTACTAATGAAAAGATTTGCTTTGCTAGGCTCTAATTTAGCCAACAGCCTTTCGCCTAAAATGTATGCTTTTTTCTCGAAAAAGAGTGGCATACCTTTAATATACGAAACGGTAGAACTTAACGAAAACGCAACCGACCAAGAAATTCTTGATGTAATCAAGCAATACGACGGCGTAAACGTCACAATTCCTTTTAAATTTCGGGTCGGCAAGCTTTTGGGTAAAAATACGCCCAAAAATACCGTTATAAATAGTCCGGAAGGCGACATAACTTCTTATTCGACCGATGGCGAAGGCGTCCTTGCTGCGCTTGATTATTACGGTATTGAAGTTACCGGCAAGCATTTGTTAATTTTAGGCGCTGGGGGAGCGGCATATTCGGCGACAAAATCGTTACTTAGCGTTGACGCAGAACTTACAGTAGTAGACCGTCACAAAAAGAAAGCAAAAAATCTTATGAAAGAACTAAACATTGCTTCCCCTGTTACCAAGGTTAATGGCATTTTGTCTTTTATTCCGCTTAAAAATAAACTTTTTTATGTAAGTAAGAGAGATATTAGCAAATGTGATTTTGTATTTGATTGTCTTTATAGTAGCGAAACCGAATTACTAAAAACAGCCAGAAAATATCAAAAAACAGCTATAAATGGTCTGTCTATGTTGTTTTTTCAAGGCGTGCTAAACTTCTATTTGTTTACCGGATATAGATTTACCAACACAAAATTGCTTTTTGAGGAGTTTTATGAATATTCTTATAATCAACGGGCCGAATTTAAACTTACTGGGAAAAAGGGATAGCAATCTTTACGGTAAAGATACCTTAGACGAACTTAACGCAAAACTTGCTAAATATGCAACTAATTTAGGCGCAAACTTATCTTTTTATTTTTCAAATTGCGAAGGCGAGCTTATAACCGCTATGCAACAGGCAGATTGTCAAGCAATTATTCTCAACGCAGGCGCATATTCGCATTATTCGTACGCAATTAGAGATTGTATCGAGGCAATTAAAGTCCCGGTTGTTGAAGTTCACCTTTCTAATATTTTAGCAAGAGAAGAATTTAGACAAAAACGAGTTTTTCAAGATGTCGTCGTCGGCTTTTTTTGTGGCGAGCAAATTAATAGTTATGTCAAAGCTATCGACTTTTGTTTAGCTTTAAAAAAATGAAAAATATAGCTATTATCGGTATGATGGGCGTAGGCAAAACAACGATTGCAAAACTTCTTGCAAAACAGCTTGATAAATATTCTTTTGACACCGACGAATATGTCGAATATATTCGTGGGCAAAGCATATCAAAAATTATCGCCGACTATGGCGAGCAAACTTTTCGTGAGCTAGAAGCGCAAGTTTTTTCGCTTGCCGTATCATACGAAAATGTCGTTATTTCTTGTGGCGGGGGTATAGTTCTCGGGGAGAATGCTACAAAACTAAGAGAATGTACTGTGGTGTATTTGTCGGCAACCCCAAAAGTTCTTGCCGATAGACTAAAAACTTCTTACCCTAGACCGCTACTTAGCGGTAACGACGAGCAAGAAATTTGTAATATTTATAATCAAAGAAAAATTTTATATCAACAATTTGCCGATATCACAATAAATTGTTCATATTTATCACGCAAAGCCACAGCGCAACAAATTATTGAAAAATTGAAATTATTTTAACTACAATTTAAACTAAAAAGTAAATTGCATTTTAAATTCACTACAATTCAAACTAAAAAATAAATTACATTTAAATTAAAAAGCCTAACTATTATAGTTAGGCTTTTTGTAAATACTAATTTAAATTAAATTACTTTCAATCAATAGGACGTTTACTTTTTTTATGTACGCTTCGCTAGATTTTACAATACAAAGCGTATTTTTAAAAGCTATCCACATCAACTTAATTAGCTTTGGGTTTTTACATAGCAAAGCGTTTTTGAGCGACAAAGTTATTTCCAAACAGTCTTGTTTGTCTTGTTGACAAAAATATGTTTCGGTGTTTAGTTTTTGCGACAATCTATCTAGTTGTTGGGTCATTTCTATTAACGCCGTTGTATTTATATAAATATTCTCAACTTCAAAGTATTTTGTGGCTATATCTTGTTCTTCTAAATTTAAGGTGTCGGGATTAGTGCTATTTAGAATGTCCTCGCCGGCTTTTTTAAAAGGTTTTAGAAATTGTGTTGCAAACTGCGAATAAGATATGTTGACGTCTTCGTTAGCATAGTACTCGTTGAGAAAATCGCTAAGATTTCTTCTTGCGCTATCAAACTCGGTAAGTAGACACACAACAAAAGCAAATAAACGAATTGGGTTGATAGGGGGCTTTATTTTATTGTGTTTTGTGCCGTCGGGTAACACTACGCTCTCTTTTGCTCGTAAAAATTCTACGGCATAGGTAGTGTCGGCAAGCGATTGCATAGCGCAATCTAGCAAGGGTTTAATGTCGGCAATACACCTAAGCATATTGGTAATTGCTTTGTCGGCAAGTATCATTTTAGATTGTATCAAATCATTTGCTCGATAAACAAAATCTTTAATGTTGTTTTGCAAATCTTCCATACGCCATTTACTCCTATTTTTCTTGATTATATCATAGTTACTTAGGCTTTACAAATCAATTTGAAATTATTATTAAAAAAAATATCAAACTCTGTTGTTTTATGTACAAATGTGTTGTATAATTTAGTTCTAGTAATCTGCAAAGGAAATTGTAATGGTAGGACTAACACAAGACAGCACGCAAAATAAACTCATCTTATTATTTATAATAGACCAAATGGAAATGCCTCTTGCCGAGAGCACTATTTTTGACCTATGCCAAAATAAAAATAATTGGATTGAGTATTTAGATTGTAAAATTGCCCTTGAACAACTTGTCGAGGCAAAGTTTGTTTGTAAGGTTGGCAATGGCACAGGCGAGCCTTTTTATAACATAACGGTAGAAGGCAGGGTTTGTTTGGCGCACTTTTTTGTTAGAATTCCGTCCTCAACCCGAGATGTGATTAAGAGTTATATCAGCGCAAATAGAATGAGCTATCGCCGTAGGCAAGAATACAACTCGACTTACACCAAAAAAGAAGACGGCACTTATGATGTTATTTTGCGTATTATTGACAATCTTCAAGTATCGTTAGAAATAAAGATTTGCGTCCCTAATCGCAATGTAGCTAAGTATTTAGACAAAACGTGGGGCGACAAAGCCACAAAGGCATATTCTCAAATATATGACTTGCTTATCGAACAGCAGTAATTTTTAGTTTTTTAGAATTTATTTTTTTACGACAATATTTTAATTTTTTAGTATTTTTTTATTCTCTTATTTATAGCGGTAGTTTTTAATTTTTTTAATTCTTTATTTACGACAATGGTTTTTAACCTTTTGATATTTATTATGTTTGCACTCTTTAAACAGTGTATTTTTTTAACTTTTAGCATTTTATTTATATTTGTCCTAAATGTAATTATTAAATTAATTTGATACAAAGTTATACTTAATTAACTTGATAAATATATAACCTTACAACTATTGCACTTATGTATATGCTTACCACTTAATTAACTAGATAAATATATAACCTTACAACTATGGTACTTATGTATATATGTACCACTTATTTAATCTATATTATACATAATTATTATTTATATTTATATTTATACACTTTATTTTGGTTAATATGTTGATTTTTACTTTGATTTAGTGTAATATATTTGTATATTAATCACAGTATTTTTTTGTTAATAATGACTGTATTATCAACAAAAAGATTAATTAATTTGCAATTTATTATAAAAGACAATATTAAGGAGTAGAAATTAGTGAGCTTATTTAGCGTTATTTTAATAATGTTTTGTGTCGCTTTAAGCGCCGATGTTTTGCTTTATGTTGTAAAACGTTCTAATTTTTTCTGCCCAATTTCGCAATCTACCACTTTATCGGGTCAAAAATGCCCTTCTACACGCAAAAATGGCAGTTTTCACTTAGTTTTTTTGTTTTTTGTACTTCTTGGATTTGCCTCGCTGTTTATTTCGGTAAATTATATTGAAGTTTCTAATTTTGTTAAATCATATTTAAGCGATATTCAAATTCAATTAGTAAGAGATATTATTGCCAGTCTTACTAATGGCAGTACTACGGCTATATTCTTCCAGTCTTTAATTTCGCAAATTTTAGTCGCTTTAAGCGTATCATTAATTGTTTGCGCAGTTGATTTGTTTAGACGTTTATTTTGTATAATTATTCAACATAAAGTTCATATAAACAAAGATATAAAAACTAATTTTCAACCCACTTTGGTATCAAGAATTAACCTTCAATTCAGCCGTTTCAACCAATAGAATTTTCTTTTTGGTAAATTTATCTACTCTTAATGCAGTCAAAATTACCTACGCTTAATCATTAAAATTTGTTAGTTGTTAATCCAGCGATTAAGCGACGCATATTTGCGTTAAATCAATTAATTTTTAATTTAATATAAAAGGAGTTTTTTAAAATGCAGAAAACTAAAATTAACAAAGTATCGCTTTGTTTTGCATTGATTTTTATCTTAATATCAATTAGCGTGATATTATTGTTTTCGCCTAAGTCAAATGTTTTTGGCGCAACACAAGCGGATATAATCAAGATTGATGGCGTAACTATCACTAATCCTGCGCCGTCTTGGACAATCGTAGACAATGCGACAGGCGCATATTACAAAAGCAATATAAATGGAGTTGGCAGTGGTGATACGACATTTTCATTTACTTTTACAGCTACAACGCTTGGAATGTTTAGTATTGACTACAAAGTTTCTAGCGAAAAGAGCTACGACAAATGTTCAATCCAAATCGATGGTATTGGCAATACTACCGTTGTAATTGTCAACGAAGTTTCGGGAGAGATTGACTGGACTACGGTTACCATTCCTGTTGGCGCAGGCGCACATACAGTATCAATTAATTATAAAAAAGATGTTTCTAGCGATGTAGGCGAAGACAGCGTATGTTTTAGAAATGCCAAATATGTCTATGGCGAAAAGACTGTTACAGCGGTTTCGTCTA
This sequence comes from Clostridia bacterium, assembly GCA_036654455.1. NCBI lineage: Bacteria > Bacillati > Bacillota > Clostridia > Clostridia bacterium. The sequence goes on from JAVVRZ010000005.1 coordinate 19,096, forward strand.
ATCCTGCCTGTGGTACGGTAACCGGGACAAAGACCGCTACCGTTGGCGCTCCCGTTACTTTTACAGCTACCGAGATTAATGGCGGTGTGTTTACGGGTTGGTTTGATAGTTCTGGAAAAATTGTTTCGCAAAGTAAAGAATTTACTTTTAATGTTATAGATACTATTACTTATACTGCGCAATTTGATACGTTAGTAGAAATTACAAAGGAACTCTATACCGACGCTTTTACCTTGCAAAACAAGCAACCTACCGATAAGCTTTGGCTTGTTAAGGGCGCAAAGGGGAATTTCCACTACGAAAGCGATATTGCCGGACAACATAATACTGCTACCGAACTACGTTTTGAGTTTAGCGGAACAGGTTTGATTGCATTTGATTATATGATTTCTTCCGAAAAAAGCTGGGACTTTTTAACAGTCACGCTTGACGGGGTAGAAATATTTAGTTCAAAAGGAAGCGAATGGTTTACTTGGCAGACAATTAATTGTCCTTCTTCAACAACGGGAAATCACGTATTGATATTTCAATATAAAAAAGACGGTAGCGGTTCTAGTGGCGAAGACTGCGTAAAATTAAGAAATCTAAGACTTGTTAGCGGTTCTTCAACTATAACGGCGGTAACTAACGACGCAAATTTGGGTACGGCAACGGGCACGGCAACACAAGCCGTTGGAACGTCGATTACCCTTACCGCAGAGCCTTGTGTGGGTTGCCGTTTTATGTACTGGGAAGATAGCGCAGGCAACCAAGTAAGCGTTGAGAATACTCTTACGGTTGTCGTGATAGAGAACACCACATATACTGCGGTATTTAATAGATATGCGCCTATTAATACTATTACTCTTACTTATGGCTCAAATGCTATTTCCATTACGGATAATTATTCGGTCTCACAAGACTATATAACTGACCGGGAGAGAATGTACACAATACGTATAGCTGATAATGGAAATACCGTAACAGTTACGCATAATGGAAAGCCTGTAACAGTAACCAACGGCGTCTATACTTATAAGGGTAGTCTTCAAACGTCTAACACGATAGTTATTACTATGAGCAAAACCGGTTTTGCCGATAAATCAATAACCATTGTTACAAAAACAGATATTTCCCTAGCTTTATGCCCCGACGGCTCTTTAACAAACATTACTAATGACCCGACAAATCCTTGGAACATTGAAGTTGGAGACGGCGCAACCTATTTAAATAGCGCTATGAAGTTAAACGGCACAACAAATATAATTTCGGCTACTTTTTCAGGCAAGGGCGTACTTGTGTTTGAATATCTAGTTTCTTGCGAAAAAGGTTATGACTGGTTAATAATTGAAGTTGACGGTAAAGAAATTCTTAAAGCGTCAGGTATAGATATCACTACTTGGACGTCTTTCGTTCACTCAATCGAAACCGACGGCGCTCATACATTAAATATAAAGTATAAAAAAGACGGTAGTGGTTCTAGTGGCGAAGACTTAGCAAAGGTTAAGAATTTTTGTTTTGCCAGCGGTATTAAAGCGGTTACCATAGCTTCAAATGACACTGCCTTAGGTACTGTAAATACAAGTGGCGGTAGCTACGAAGCGGGTAAGTTCTTATCTCTTGAAGCTATGCCAACGGGTTCAAATATATTTTTAGGTTGGTATGCTAATGGAACTTTACTTAGCCAAAAATTACAATTTAAGTATAGCGTAGTAAGAAATGAAGCCGTTCAGGCTGTTTTTGCAAAAGTAGAAGGCGACGGAACGCAGGAAGCGCCATATAACTTAACTAATCTAATTGCATCTTTAAACAAAGGGACATTAAATTTAAAGTTATTTTTACCAAGTAAAGTAGCAAATATTTATTTTTCACACGTAGAGGGTATGACGATAAAAATTGGAGCAACCCTTCAAACAGCTGTAAACAATGTCTACACAATACCTCTTACAAGTGAAATTGTAGTAACTGTGGAATGTAATGGAAAGATTGCAAATATTACTTACTTTAACGCAGGTTTGGGAACAGGCGACAATTCTATTACTAATGGCCACGGAGTTATCGACAGTCCGTATATTATTTCTAACTGGGCTCAAATGGATCTAATAAGAACAAACTTAGATAAATTCTTTAAGTTAGGCAACGCTTTAACCGGAATTACCGGAAAAACTGTTACCGTTCCTACGTGGACAAGTATTGGTAACGTAGCAGCAACGCCTTTTACCGGGGGTTTTGACGGCAACGGGTGGACTATTATTATTGAAAAATTTATAAATGGCGCATACAATGGCGGACTATTTGGTTGCGCAGAAAATGCAAGAATTGGCAACTTTACTATAATAGCTACCGCAAAGGATCAAAGCTTTACTTCACTTGGCGCAGTAGTAAGCTATTCAAAGGGCGCAAATTTAATTTACAACGTAGACGCTACCGCTCATTTTAAAGTAACCGGTCACGTTGGCGCTCTAATAGGCTCGGCAGATGCCGGAGCTATCGCTGAGAATTGTACGGCAAGGGGCGAAGTTATGGGAAATGGCAACACCGGCGGACTATGCGGTAACGGCGGAACGTTTAATTCTTGTATTTCTTACGTTGACGTTTCGGGAACCTATCTAGCCGGCGGTTTTGTTGGAGGATATAGCACGACCGGTACATTTAATAATTGTATTATGGCAGGAACAGTCCATATTTCCGGCAGTCACGGCAATAACTACCCTTACTATGGTATTTTTCACGGTTACGGCGCTTGGGTATCATTTTACTTTAATAATACGGCTCAGCGCATAACCGTAACTTATACGGACGTTGCAAATAACCCCGCAACAAGTTATGAACTATACAATACTTGTGACTTAGGTTACAAACTCGAATCAAAAACTAAAAACGCAGACGGATCAACTACCCTCGTCTTTTTAGTTTATGTGGAAAAGAGTACGGCAGATTTGGGTTTACTTAATGAAACAATCGCTAACGGCGTAACCGGTAACTATGGCGGTTATACTATTAGATTTGTTATGCAAGACGGCACTTACAAATATATTGGCACTTATAACAAAGACGCCGTTGCCTTTGAGTCTAACTTTAATGTAGACTTATCAACGCTTACAAGTTACAACAACAACTTTGCGACTATGCAAATAGATACTTCATTGGGCTTAACTGCATATAGCGAGGTTGCAAAAGCAGGCGTAAAGAACTTTAACGCAATTACCGGCAAATTTGAAGTAGCTTCTTATGACGTTTCGGTTTGCGGGTCGGTAATAGTTAATAATTCGCTTGACTTCGAACACCTTTCTTGGATAGTTAACGGCGGTATACCTACGGTATTTGGTAGCGGAGCAAGTTCATATTATTACAACTGTCGTACAGTAGCTACTCTGTCGATTAAACTTAACGCCGACATAGATTTAACTTCTTCTCCTCAATTTTATGGTTTTGGAGTAGGCGAAATGCACCCGTACAGAGGTTGCTTATTCGGTAATTTCCACAGTATTACTGTAAATATTAATAGACCTGACGCTTACTTAGTAGGTATTATCAACCTTTCTAGCGATATGACCTATGACGTCGTAATCTCTAACTTAACCGTTTATGGTAGTATAACTGGCGGTTATAGGGTTGGAATAGTAGGCGGTAACGATAGATATTATCGTTCGGGCGCTACTTCATTTATTAACGTTAAGAATTATGCAAACATAACCGCAAAGGCGCAAGCCGGCGGACTTATAGGTTACTCTAACACCGGTACTTCGCTTGCAATTAAGATTTCTAACTGCGTTAACTACGGTAATGTTAAAACGCTAGGCAATTTTGCAGGCGGATTTGTAGGCGACACCACGACTAACTCAGGTTCTTCTATTACGATTACTAATAGCTCTAACTTTGGTAGTATTGAGGGCAACGCCTATGTCGGCGGATTTGTTGGGTCAACAATAGCAGGTAGAGCCACATTCGCTAAATTTACAAACTGTTCGAATTTTGGAATAGTTAAGGCAAAAACCGAATATGCAGGCGGTTTTATTGGACACACTAGCTTTTTACAACTTGATGGTACTAATACTAACTACGGCTCTGTTTTGGGTAGAAGTTATGTAGGCGGTATTGCGGGTCGTATAAATGCTAATGGCGGACTTAAAAGTTCTGGCGCAACAATTAATCAAGGCAACATCGTAGGCGCAGGGCATAGCGTTGGCGGACTATATGGTTATGTAGCAGAAATAACTTCTTCGGGAATTAGTATAAATCTTGGAGTTGTAAAAGGTGTTTCTCTTGCCGATTATGGCGTTGGCGGTATTGTTGGCACTTTGGTAAAGGGAATAATAACTAACGCTACCAACTACGGCGACGTATACAACACTTCTACGGCAGGTTCGGCAGGCGGTGTTGTCGGCAATATTAGGTCTGACAAAAATACCACAGCCGAGATAACAAATTGCGAAAATCACGGCGTAATTGTCAGCCTTAATGCAAACACCAAGGTAGGACAAATTGTTGGAGGAATTGCAAGACCCACTAACGAAGGCGTCACTGTAACGCTTAATATCACCGAAGTAAATAGAAAAGGAAAAATTGTTGGCATTGAAAACACTGCTACAAAAGGTACCTAACTATGAAGTACAAAGTTCAAAAAGCTACCCCAAACAAAAAAGTCTTGCTAATTATTATGATAGTAATCGCTTCAATTCTTGCCATCACAGCCATTACATTTCTTGTAATTTCACTGGTGGACAATGGAGGTGGCGGTGCGGACCGTTTTATTTATCACACTACGGGAACAATTGATTTTAACGACAATGGTTTACCCGATGTAAAAGTTAAATACGGCGAGATGTCAACTAGCACAGATAATTTAGGTAAGTTTAGCTTTACAGTTTACAGCCAAACAACAATTACCTTTGAGAAGGTCGGCTTTACCTTTGAACCTTCTTCGATTGTAATAAATCAAGAGAATCAAGTTGTAAACGTAAAAGCTAAGCCTAACGGCAATTTAAATAATTATAGCCAAGTTGTTTTAGTCGACTTCGACGGCAACCCAATTAACGTCGATGTAAACTATACTTGCGGTGGTGTTCCTTATACTTTTAGCAAAGGCAACAGCAACGGAGTTAGCACCGAAATTAAAATCGGCGACATTATAATCGTGCCGGATAACGAATTTATCACGGGGGCTAGTTACCGCATTGATAATCTTAGTCAATCTAAAATTATTATAAAGGTAGAGTATAAGAAAACTAATTTAACATTACAAGTGGTCGACAAAAATGGTAACGCATTGAGCAATATTAACGCAATCGTCGGCAAAGATACTCTTACAACCGACAGCGAAGGTAAATTTTATGTCACAGTACTATTCGGTCACATAAATGTTGTAGTAATCGACCCAAACAAAAACTATGGTTTTGCCGAAACATATTCGATTAGTAAGCAAGACAACAATCGTAAAATTGTTGGCGAATATGTCAATAAGGCTGATAAGATTATCCCTGTAACTTACTCATTTGTTGACAATACTGGTAAAGCCGTTACAAATGTATATTTGTATATTAGCCAAAAGATGTTTGACTACCAAGACAGTTCTATCTTTTCAAAATATGAAAAAGTCGGCGAGTTTTACAAATTTGCCATAAACGACAAGCTGATTATTAATGATAAACAAAAGCAGTTTAGTAGCAATGACAATTTTTTAATTGCTTACGCTATTGTCGGCGAATACGGCTATGTTTTTAAAATTTATAATAGCGGAAATGACGGAATTATAGTAGGCGAAAAGGCGACAGTGTTTAAAGGAACAGTTAGCGCTTGCAAAGCCGAAGATAATATTTCAAATGCCAACTTAACCAAGGTATTTATCACAAAGCTAGGCGTTGCTTATGAATGCGTATATGACCAAAATGGCGTCGGTTCTTTTAGTCTAGCCGTTCTTGACAACGATGTTATCTTTAATAACGAGTTCTTATTGCAAAAAGATAATGGTAAGCTGTTACCTCTTGACATTTGGAAGGCAACCAAACCTACCGAATTAGTAGTCTATTTAGCAAAGCGTGTAGAATACAGCGTAGAAGTCAGCTACATTGAAGAGTATATGGCGGTTAGCGAAGGTTCTAGTTTAACTTTAACTAACTCCGTCGGTCAAGCATTTGAATGTATCGTAACGTATAATCCAGATCCAAATAACCACGTGCAAAACACTATAATTAATCTTTATGAAGGCGCAGACCTTAACTTTTTGATTGATAAGTGTTCGGCTGAAAATAAAATAGTGTCGATAGTAGTTGATGAGACTTATCATACAATTAAGATAGTCGTAACTGTTAATTAAGGGAGAATTATTATGAAAAAAACAAATAAAAAGAAAGGCTTTACCCTTGTAGAATTACTAATAGTTATTGTAATTATTGGTATACTTGCAGGAGTGCTTATTCCAACTATGTCCGGAGTAATTAAGCGAGCCCACATTAGCACTGTGACTAGCGCAATAGGCAACCTCAACACCACTCTGGCTACTCTTAGAGTAGAAGGTCTAACGCTAGAAGATATTAGCGAATACGGCGAAGTATCCGCTCCAAAACTTAGAAACGCCCTTATTAAAGAAGAAGCGGTAAACGCAGAACAACTAGATAAATTTAACGTAGCGTATAACAACGGTTATTCGGTATTCTTCGACTCTGCTACATTTACTTTTGTATTAAAGAGCCAAGAAGATATAATTGCAAATAACTCCTACGTTAAAGCTACAAATAATCCTTTTGGTCTACAAACAACTTACGCAGAAACAGTTTCCCAAGACCAAGACTACGCTTTTCCTCAAAACTCAATTATTAAAGGTATGACCTTTATGAACTATCTTAGTAAGGCCGACCGCTCTAATAAGACCGACCCTTTACTTTATAGTTTAAGTATTTTTCAAGACTTTATGGACGGTGTAACCGAGTTTTCAGCAGAAAGTTACCTAGCATCGTTAATGGCTTTAACTAAGGAAAATGCTACCGTAATAGGGTCTGCCGAAAACACTTTGCTCACGCACACTTTATCTCGTTCTTTTATAAATATAGATGCAAATGGACTTAAAAGAGCAGATATGCCAAGAGCGGCGTTACTGAGTTTACTTAATATTTCTAATGTGCCAGTCAATAAACTTCCCGTGCTACCAACCTTACAAGCTATGTTAGACAATGCCGGCGTTGCTAAGGCGTACGTTCTTCCCAGTAACATTTTTGAAGGTTATGACACAGAAGCTTCTCTCGTGCTTACTATCCCCGAAAATATGGTAATTAACGTAGAAGAATTAGCCAAAGTAATAACTGCAACTAATTCTACTACCATTAAGCTAAACGTTACCACCGAAACTAAGACTACGACCCAAACAGGCGGTATAGGAGCAACAGGAACAGTTTCTACCACAACAAACGATATTTTAGTTCAAGTAGCTACGGATACTTCAAAAGTAGTAACCATAACCAACAATATTACTAACGGCGTTATCTCTTGTATGGGTAAAGATTATGCAAGCGGTTCTAAGCTTACAATTCCCGTAGGCTCAAAGAACATCAGTATAATTGTTAAGGGCGCAAACGGTTTCCGTCCCGAATTACTACCTAAAATAGATGGTTTAACACCAATAGCTAACGTTATTCACCAATATGCGGTAGATACTATGAAAGAAGCAAATATAACTATTTCAAGCAATTTTACGGTCAAAGTCATAGATACTTACGCTTTAACTTTAAATGCTAATTTAGGTAAACAATATGTCACTAATATTGAAAAACCTATTAGAGTAGACTCGGGCGACGTTATCTTTAAATTTACAATGTCTAGTATATTTAATATGGAGTGGCTAAACGCTAACGTAAAGATAGCCGGCAACTCGGTAGCTTCAACTGTTTCACAAGCAGGCAATATTTTAACAGTAACTATTAAAAAAGCAGACATAGACACCATCGCAAATACTCTTACCTTAGACCGCAACCGTACCTTAAACTTTGTAATAGAAGTTTACGTAGATGTTAACGTAGCTAACTTAGATGCAATCACTACGGCGATTAACAACGGTTCGCAACCAAGCCTCAACTTGTTATTTAAACTAACTGAGAATTTGACCAACGTAACCGCTTCGATTGGCAATATAGAACACCCCTTTGCAGGTATCTTTGACGGCAATGGCAAAACGATTGCCAATGTTACGCTTACCTCAACATCAAATCATATTGGTTTATTTAGTTATCTTGCTCAATCGGGTGAAATTAAAAATTTAAATGTATCTTCCGCTATAATTAATAATACTACAAAGGGTTCTAGCATCGGCGTAATAGCCGGTTACTCGCTAGGCAAAGTTACTAATTGTAACGTAACGGGAACAATTAAAATTACAGCCGACGTTTCAGTAGATTCAGGCGTTTCTATCGGTTCAATAGTAGGCTCTCAAATAACTACGCCAGAAAACTCAAATAACACCATAACAAATTGCTCTTGTACGGCTACAATAACTATTAATGGAGCAGTAGTAGCTACAACTCCTCTAATAGGAAAGGAAACTAAAAAATCTTAACCTTAATTTCCAAACAATAGCCGTAACTTAATTAATAACTATAATAAATTACTACAACAAAAAGCTATCTAATTTTTTAGATAGCTTTTTGTATTAATTTAAGGTAGATATTTGTTAAATTAAGTTTAAACTACGCAAAACCGCTTTCTTGTCGCACGGCAAAACCGTTAAATGCAAAGCTATTAATAATGATAAAGACGATAATAATAACGATAAATTAGGCGTTGCAAAAGAAAGCAAAAAAGAGTATAATGGACTTATAAACAATACTTTCCCTACATACAAAGAAGGTAAGGGAACACAAGCCAACGAATTATCTACTCGTTGGGCACATAGAGCAGATATTGAACCGGGAGACAGGACGGCGATATCGTTTAATGATAAATGGTATTTGATAGAAAAATTTGACGACTCGGATTTGGGCTATCAAATTGTTGCTTCATTAACAGAAAAACAATATAAAGAATATACGGAGGAACGTTCAAATGGCAATAGACAAGAACAATCCATACAGAAAGGCGTTAGTAGATTTACTTCACTCGATAGACAACGAAATTTCTCTTTCCGAGGGGAATCGAATAATGATATTGCACGTTCTCAACAGCGAGCAGAAAATCAAAAAGTTCGTGGATTGGGTGAAGAAAAACCTCAAAGCGGGCAAACTTCAAGCAACCGAGGCAGAGATAGTGAGAGCGGCAGTTCAAGCAAGCAAGGAGAATTAAAATTTTTTCTTAAAGACAGCAAAGGCAACGCCTTAACCCAAGAACAAGTAGACTTCTTCAAAGACAGCAAGGTTAGAGACGAGTACGATAATTTACAAGTTGTCTATCACGGAACAAACAATAAGTTTTTTACCTTCGAAATGTCCAAAAACAACAAAAGAAATGTTTGGGGAGAAGGCTTTTATTTTGCAAAAGGAAAAGGATTAGCTTATGATTATGGGGAAAATATAATCGAAGCTTATTTGAATATTAAAAATCCATACATTAATGTAAAGTCAAATCTTGGGACAGCTGACTACATTAAAGATAAGTACTTTAATGATATGTGGGAAAGTAGCCGACAACTTGGTATTGATTATATCACAGACAAACTTGAACATAGTCCTATTGACCTTTTGCAATTTATAGCGGAGGAAAACAATAAACAAGTTGCGGATATATTAAATGACTATGGATATGACGGTATAATTGACGGCACGGAAATAGTTGCTTTTGACTCAAACCAAATCAAGCTCACAAGCAATCTTAATCCTACTGAAAGCGTAGATATTCGTTATTCCCTAAAACCGTTTGCCGAGCAGGTCGATGATGTTTTTAGTGGGGCAGACTCTACAAATACGCACCTATGTGTAAGCGAAAACACTCCTGAAATTTTATTGCAAGTAGGATTAGCTGATAAACCAATGCTGATTACGGCAACGCACACAAAAACAGCAATCGGTATTAACGTTTCTAACAAAAATATACACTCAGTTGATAAAACTGTATTTAAGCAGTTGCCAGAACTAATAAAAAATCCTGCTATCATAATGGAATCAATAAAACAGGGTAGTCTTGTTATTTTTGTTAACGCAATGGATTCTTATGGAAATCCTATTATTTGCGTTGTTTTAGTTGATGGTAAAGGAAACTATAACAATATTGAAATTGACGCAAATATTGTAACAAGTGTATATGGCAAAGATACCAACCCTGTTAGATTTATTCAAAAAGCCGTTGACGAGAATAGGATTCTTTATTGGGATAAAAAAATGAGTCAAGGCTTATTCAATACCCCCGGACTCCAATTGCCCGACAACATTGATAAACTTGACTCTAATGTTATTATACGCAAAACAAAGGCAAATGTCAATAGTTTTGATGAAAATGTTCGTTTTTCACTCAAAAACGGTGGCGGAGAGAGTGGGATTCGTAAGGAGCGAGATAACAAAAATTAACTAATTAAGACGATTGACAAAACAAATATATATTTTGTTAAGTTAATTGTAGCGACGGGCTAGCATTTTGGTATTTGCCAAAATGCGTTACCGTTCGTAGCCCACTCTCGTAGCAATACAAAACCACCCAAAAGGCGAACGTCTGCTTGGGTGGTTGCGGTGGCGGAGAGAGTGGGATTCGAACCCACGTGGGAGCAAGCCCCCAAACTGATTTCGAGTCAGCCCCGTTATGACCACTTCGATACCTCTCCGTATTGGTTAATTATTCTTGTTTGCAAAATAAATTAATATCGCTTAATGTTTGTTAATTATTTGTATTTGCAAAATAAATTAATGTCGCTTAATGTTTGTTAATTATTCTCGTTTGCAAAATAAATTAATGTCGCAAAATATTTGTTAATAATTTGTATTTGCTAAATATTTTAGCGAAAATATTAATTTGCTTAAAATGTAATTTAATTTACTAGATATTATCTTATGTGTTTTTGCTCGTTTTGTCAAGAATATTTGTTGCAAAGTAGATAAAAACTGTTAAATATTTATTAATTCGTTAGATTTATATTTATTTAGATAATTATAATTTACTTTGTCATAGGTCTAGTCGTTGCTAATTTTTATAATAAATTTATCGAGCAAAGCGGTGGGGTGGTAGCTTTGTTTTGATTGCCTTAGACCGTCTAACCCCATATCTTCTTCACGGTTTAGATACTTGTAGTTTTGTCCAAAAGTTGTCACAAAACTATGTAACAGCATCTCGCAAACGCCCGAAAAGCTCTTGTCGGCTCTTTCAGTGTGTTCAAACAATGTTTGTCCGTTGCCCTCGCCTAGCGCAAGCCCTACTATTTGCTTATCGGCAAAAAGAACTCCGCCGATTTGATTAAGTTTATTCCAGTTATCGATACAATCAAGCGTGGTTTCTATTTCGTATTGCGATAAACTGCTAGATTGACCGCTTTCAAGCTTTCTTAAAAATATTTCAATTTGTTTTATATCGGTTTGTTCAACGTTTATAAATTGCCAGTTATACAAACTTTTAAATTTTGCAATAAAATTTCGTTTTGCGTGATATTTTTTGCCTGCAAGGTTTGTTAAATCTTCGATATTGTAAAGATAGTCTGCCCAATTATCGTGTTTTGTCGCTTGTCCTAAGTCAAAATAAAACTGCATATCGCTCGCAATCGGCGAAAATGTTATGTCGCCTTTTACGTGTTGTCTAAGCATTTGCAAATGCTTTTGTTTATTTTCGTCCAAGCAAGGAAAATAAGAATTCTCATTTTTGCTATAAATAAACAATAAATCGTCTTCAATAGCGTATAAAAACTTATAATAATCTCGCCACATATATAACGTGCCAATGGTATAGTCGCATAAATTATGCAAATTTAAGATATGTTGCGCAATTTCGCCAACATTTTGACTATTAATTTCTTTAAATATCATAGGTTATAATTCAATTAATTTCCTCTTTTTGTAATAGCATATCACTATGCCTTTTGGTAAAGTCGAACAAATATCGTCGTAGTTACTGCCTATATCGGTTACGTTGTGACTGTCGCTACCTATTGTTACATATTTTCCGCCAAGTTTATGGTAAAGTTCAATAACTTCCATTTGTGGCGAAGGCGGTAAATTCTTACGCATTGTTGACGTGTTAATTTCTAGCGATATGTTATTTTTCACACATTCTTTAAGAATTTGTTCAGTCATAGTTTGGTCATAGCAATATTTGTTTACAAATTTCTTTGGAAAGTCTAAGTGCGCTAGGCTGTCAAACTTGCCTACTTTTGCCATTGCTAGCGTGCGAGAATATTGTTCTTGCCACAGCTGTTCTACGTTAAGTTGCCCTCTTAAATATAGCTCGGTAGGTATATGAACCGACCCTAAAATAAAGTCGTATTCAGTTGCTTTTGTTACTTTTTCAAATAACTCCAAATTTGTGTTGGGCTCGGCATATTCTAGTCCAAAAAGAATTTGCATCTTGCCCTCGTAACGTTTACAAACCTTAGCGTAATCTTTTTTGCGATTAACAAAGTCAAAGTTACGGTAAGTTTCAAACGGACCATAAACGTCGATATGGTCGGTAAAGCAAATTATATCTATACTGTTATCGATGGCGCATTGACAATTTCTTTCAAATGTCGAGTCCGCCTTAGCGTCGGGAGAATAGTTTGTGTGAACGTGCAAATCTGTTTTCATAGTACGATTAGTTTAACACTTTGCAGGGTAAATTGTCAATTTTAACTTGTAATGTTGTTAAAAATTATTATAAATAAAAAGTTTACAACTTATAAAAAGTAAATTTTACAATATTTTTAAATGTTTTTAGCCTTAGAAATAATAGCTATTTTATATAGTTATATGTAACAAAATACTTATAGTACTCAAATATTGTATAATTTTAGCAAAAGTTGTCACTTTTTTTAATAAAAGCATTGCAATTTATTCTAACGTGTTGTAACATAAGTGTATAAATTACACAAATATAAGGGGTAGGGGTTTTGACATCATTAAATATCATTTTAATAATATTTTTAGTTGCCGTTATCACAGATATTGTGTTATGGTTCTTTAAGTATTCTTCATTTTGTAATGTCGAAGATAATTCAATTTCGTCAATCCAAAAATACCCCCCCCCACAAACATACAAAGGTTTTTCTAGCACATTCTTATTACTTGTAGTTGTTTGTTTAATCTCTATTTTTGTTTCAATTAGCTATGTAGAAATTTCTAGCTTTGTCAAGTCATATTTAACCGAGACTCAAATTCAATTTGTTAAAGATTTTATCGCTAGCGCAACTAACGGTAGCGGTTTTGCAATATTTTTCCAAACCGTCGTATCCCAAATATTGCTACTATGCGGTCTTAACTTAGCCGTTTGTTTTGTTGTTAAATTTAACACTATTTGCAAAAATGTTATATTTAAACTAAATAGTATATTTAAAAAATGCAAACCTCGTCTACTACAAATTTTATATCTATATCTTAATCTTCAATTCAGTCGTTTTAACCAATAGACCCTAACTCTATTTCAATTTAACCTTTACCTAGCTTAGAATTTTAAATTTAAAATTCTATTCTTGCTATTGTAATTTAAACGGTCTAGCAACGCTAGACATTAAAAACAAATTAACTAAAAAAATATAAGGAGTAGCGCAAATGAAACCAAAACTAATCCAAACCCTTGTTTGCCTTGTCTTATCTACAATAATGTTATTCACTGCGTTTGCCGGTATTCTACCCGACACCGTCAACGCTATTAAGACCGCAATCAATCTAATCAAAGAAACTACGTCGGCTTCGGCAAATCCGCCTGCTAGCCTTGACGATATCGACACGTCTAGGCTGCCTAGACCTAAGCCGGGTGAGGCTACAAGCTCAGGCAATATTCAAGTCGATTTGCTTAGCAAAGATTCAATGAGTCCAGATATTACTATTACCAACGATACGTATTATCCTTGGATAGTAGACGGCTCTTACAACGGAAACGTTGCCTATAAATCAACAATGAAGACAAACGCTCTGTCTTCTGCAATTACCTTTAAGTTTACAAGTAGTCAAGACGGCGCTTTATATTTTGACAATAAAATAGCGTCTGGCGAGCATGGAGATTACTTAAAAATAATGTTAAACGGCGTAGAAGCGAAAATTTCAGGGTATTTTAACAATAAACAAGATTGGAAGACCAGTTATATTCCATTCAAGGCAAGTAGCGCTGAGCAAACTATACACATTATATATGCAAAAGATAGCGTAGATGGCAATTTCACGCCTCCAAACCCAAACGAAATATGGATTGCAAACGTCGGGTTAGCATTTGGACAAGCTACGATAACTTTGCAAACAAATCAAATGGATAATTCCAATTTTACTGTTAGTTCAGTAGTATTAGGAAATGCCCCCGGCGCTGTTGTTGCTTCAAATAAAGTAACCGCAACCGTACCATTTGGCACTAAGTTTTTTGCAGATTACGATAATAAAGATTCGGCAAAATATAAAAGCGCAGGTTGGTATGATGAAAGTGGTAACAAGATAGCCAATGGTAGTAGCTATATTACTGCTACAAAAACTGCTACCTATACGTTTCGGTTTGAAAAATATGTTGAAATTGACCCAATAGGTTTGACTTATAAATCAGGTTCAAAGGTAGAATCTATTATTAAAAACGAAACAACATTAATTATCAACGCTGACGAAAACAAAGATTTTTCGCTTGATTTGTCCCCCAATATCGCAAGGGGCAATACGGTAAAAATTTTACATAATAATGTTGAGAAGACTATTACCAACGGGAAATATACCTTTCCTTCTCTGCTTAGCGGTAATGACGAAATAGTAGTAACAATCTCGAAAACAGGTTTCTATGAAAAAACCATTAAGATTACTCTGCAATCAAGCCTTGTATCTTTTTTAAGCAAATCGCTTGGTGTTGGCGTTGCCGTAGATCATAAAAATACGCCTCCTTGGATAATCAAGCAAATAGAAGGAAAATTTGCTTTAAAAAGTAACTATATAGAGGGCGGTGGCGACAAGACTATATGTTCTATCGCGTTTACTGCTCAAACAGACGGCGTACTTTCATTTTTATATAAATCAAAACAAGATTATGGTTCTATGTGTTCTGCAACGATTAATAATGCCCCAATAGCAATAAACGGAAATAACGTTTGGACAAGCGTCTCAATCCCGGTTACCAAAGGCGAGAAATATACATTAGAATTTACTTCTGAAATTTACAGCTGGTATTCGCCGGATTTTTACATAATAGATTTAATTATTCTTCCCACAAGCGAGTATCCGGATATATCATTGCAATATCAAGACGGCGACAATGGCGCGCTAAGTAACGCCAACAAAATATTGTCAAACGGCGTTGACCAGAATTTTGCCTCGCTTGTTCATGACGGTGTGAATAATTCAACAAGAAAATATATCTTTAATTTAACCAATACAATCTCTGGATATTCTTATTACGCCTTAGTCAATGGAAAACGTATCGACGCCACAAACAATACAATTACTATCGAGAATATTGACGGCAAATCAACCGTAGATATCTATGTGGTCAAGGCAGGCGCGCCTGTTAAAGTAGTTAGTTATGTTATAGATTATACTTGCGACGACATTAGTGAAATCATCAATGTAAATGACGTAGATAAGTTTACTTCTATTGTAAACGATCCCACTAACCCTTGGGGACTTGACTCGGCTAAGTCGGCAGAACGTGGTAATAAGGTATTTAAGAGCAATACACAATATCTTGCAGGAACAGAAACTTCAATTAGCTTTAACGTTACCGCTCCTAGCGACGGAATGTATACGCTGGATATTGATTTTTTAGTTTCGAGTTTATATAGTGACGCTAGCTACGAATCTTGGTATGTAACCATTGACGGCGTATACGTAACGGGTGGCGACGATCGTACTTGGGGAGACTCTAATGCAGAGTGGGAGACTATGTCTTTAAGACTTATACCCGGTACTAACGTAGTTAAAATAACATTTTATAGATATGAACGTACTCCTAATGATGGCATTTCTACCCTTTGGCTATCAAATTTGCGTATAAGAGAGTATAAATATCCCACTGAGATAAAAGTAACCCGAGAAGAAGGCGCAGTTATAGAAGAATTTCCATCTTTGATAAAGGGCGGAGCTGTTCAAAAGCTCGATACTACTGTCTATCCGCTCAAACCCGAGTTTATAGCTAACTTAAATAAAGACTATGTAATCTCTGTCAGCGGACTACTTACTGGCAACAGAATCTATGCGGTATGCGGTGGAGCGACTTACTATGCGAAAGGCGATATTATTACTATACCAAGCAAAGCCGTTAATGGCAATATCTATATTTGGTACGAACTAAGTAAAGATAATGTTTGGTATGTTACGTATATACCAATAACAGTTAGCTACTCCTTGTCGGCGTTGATAACAGATGGTACGCCCGTAACCGTTACTGCCGACCCTATGGTAGAAGAAACATTTTTCGGCAAAAAGGAAGCGATACAGAGTATCCAATATGAGCCTACCGATACCGCAATACAGGGTTACCCTGTCTATACTTTAAACAATGATGCAAATCGCCCTGACTCGCCGTATACAGCGGCTATTAGGATACATATTGACTACACTTTTGACACCGATACCTTGTTTTCTTTATGGGCAATGCAAAATTATCAGATAAAAGAATATCCGTATGGTGGTAAGAATTATTTCGGAACGCTTAATTTGTTAATAGATGACAAGTTCCATAGCGATATTACAGAAACGGTAGTAGCTGATAAAACTAAGTGGAAGCAACACTTTGCCGTATTGCCAAGCGGACAGCATAGGCTAACAATAGAATTTAGTATAACTTACGTGGGTAGTATATCTAGCAATTGTAATAACCTTAAACTGGGTAATTTACAGTTTACTCCTATTCCTACAACCGGCAATGGTAGTGAGGTTACTCCGTTTAAAACTGTTGGCGTAGACACAATACTTGCAAAGGGCATTAATTATTTACAAAATATTAATATGCCTGCTAATACAGAAGAAGTATTTTTGCAATATGTAAATAAAGACAACGCTAACATCGTAACAGGAGTCACTGCTACT
This sequence comes from Clostridia bacterium, assembly GCA_036654455.1. NCBI lineage: Bacteria > Bacillati > Bacillota > Clostridia > Clostridia bacterium. The sequence goes on from JAVVRZ010000005.1 coordinate 36,159, forward strand.
GCTCCCGTTATTGCTGTTGTTACTAATGGAATAATAAAAGTTTCTAACGTACAGCAAACCACTACGGTTACTGTAACTACTACGGCAAACAAAGAATTTACTGTTAAATTAAATAAAGCTGGCTTTGCAGACAAGACTATAACTGGTTCTGGTTCAAAGGCAGACCCATATATAATTAGCACGGCAGAACATTTAACCTTACTTAACGCAAATAACACCTCGTATTTTAAATTTAAGACAGCAAACGCTACCGTTACTCTGCCAGGCAATTGGACGCCTATTGGCAATGAAGCATTGTCTTTTTCAGGCGGATTAGATGGCAATGGCGTAACAATTAACGGGCTAAGTATTACAAGCGGTAATAACGTTGGCTTGTTTGGTTATGTTCGTAACGCTACAATACAGAATATTACATTAAACGCAACCGTTAAAGGTAGCGGGAATGTCGGCGCTCTTGTTGGCAATGCTCTTTTTGACACAAATATTATAAATTGTAGAGTCAACGCAACTGTTAGCGGAGCAAACAACGTTGGCGGTATTATAGGCTTCGCAAAAGAGAAAATTAATATAACCAACTGTTCTTTTACCGGTAGCGTATCCGGCGCATCAACCATTGGCGGTCTTGTAGGTCTATCGAATGTGGGCGGACTTACCGCTACTAATTGTACTGTCGGCAAAGACCCTGCGACACTTGGAAACGATGCTCAAACAAGAATAATAGGTACTAACTCAAACATCGGCGGTCTTTCTGGCAACGGCGGTGATTATGTAAGTTGTACTACTTACGCTGATGTTGTTGGCAAATATGTTGTCGGCGGTTTAGTCGGCGGTTATGATAATAATTCAAAATTTGACAATACATATATGGCAGGTTCGGTTGCTATTGAGGGCGACCACGCAAACAACTATCCATATTTTGGTTCTCTTACAGGTTATGGCGCTTGGGTTACGTATACCTTAAATGATTCGGGTATGTTAGTCACCCTAAAATATGCTTCAAGCGTTGCAGTATCTGCCATTGACATTTTTAACCACGACGACGCTCTTGAAGTTGTAACGGGATTAGTCGCAGGCTCAACAAGCGGTACGGTTAAATACAAAATAAAGTTTAAGAAAATTAACGCAGCTATTGACCTGCTAAGCGAAACTTTGGCAAACGGCATACCCGGCAACTATGGCGGAGTGACAATTAGATTTACTATGGCGGACGGTACTTATAAGTATACAAGCACGCTTGACCGAGCCGAGTTAAAATTTAAGACTAATTTCGACCTTAACCTTGACAACCTTACTAGCTATAAAGACAATTTTAGTACTATTGAGATTGACAAATCAATCGGCACTCGCTCTCACTATACCGAGACTGTCAATAACCAAGCTATATCTATTTTTGGTACGGCTCTTATAGATAATGCAAATGACTTCGAACACCTCTCTTGGATAGTTAATGGCGCTATACCTACTACGTTTGCCGGCGGACTTTATTATAACTGTCGTTCGGTTGTAACTATTTCTATTAAATTAACAAACGACATCAATCTTACGGCGGATAGAATAGTTGGTGAAAAATGTTTAAATAGAGTAGGCGGTAACAAAACAGGAGATAAGTTAAATCAATTTACCGGCTTTGCTACAAGCGAAATGAACCCGTATAGAGGCAGTATATATGGTAACAACCACAGTATTACTGTAAATATGGACTTTCCAAATGCCTATCTATTAGGTATTATCAACCTTTCTAGCGATAAGGACTATGACAATGTAATTTCTAACTTAACCGTATACGGAACAATTAATGGCGGTTATAGGGTTGGAATAGTAGGCAGTAACGATAGATACTGGCGTTCTGGTTGCGCTTCATTTATTAACGTTAAGAATTACGCAACAATAACTGCAAAGGGACAAGCCGGCGGACTTATAGGTTACTCTAACACCGGTACTTCGCTTGCAATTAAGATTTCTAACTGCGTTAACTACGGCAGCGTTACGCTTAGAGGCAATGGTACTCGTGTAGGCGGATTTGTAGGCGACACCACGACTAACGTTGGCTCTTCTGTTGAGATTGCTAACAGCTCTAACTTTGGCACAATTAGGGGATTTGGGACTGTTGGCGGTTTAGTAGGCTCTAACAAGGCGAACTGCTTTGTGGCTATTACAAACTGTTCTAACTTTGGCGACATAATTTCAACCACTACTAATATTGGCGGTTTTGTTGGCACAGTTGGCGAATTACGCCTTGAAGGAAATAACAAAAACTACGGTTGTGTTAGCGGAGGCAGTTACGTTGGCGGAATAGCCGGTAATGTTGCTATTTTAAAGAGTCTTGCTACTACCATTAACTATGGTAACGTTATAGGTAGTGGTTCTAACGTTGGCGGTCTTTATGGCGTAGTAGCAGAGCTAACTCAAACAGGCACAGATATTAATCTAGGCTATGTTGCGGGGACTTCAACAGCTACTAACGGCGTAGGTGGTATTGTCGGCTCTTTAACAAGCGGAACAATAACTAACGCAATTAACTATGGCGACGTTTTAGATAAGGCGGCAACTATTGCAGGAGCAATGACTGGCGGTATCGTAGGCTATACGTCAACCGCTACAATTAATAACTGCTTTAACTATGGTAAAATTATAGGCGTAGCTCCAAAGCAAATTCTCGGCGGCGTAACCCAACCGACAGGCAACAATGAGTCGGGTACTGTCGTAATTAAACAATAAGGGAGAATTATTATGAAAAAAACAAATAAAAAGAAAGGCTTTACCCTTGTAGAATTACTAATAGTTATTGTAATTATTGGTATACTTGCAGGAGTGCTTATTCCAACTATGTCCGGAGTAATTAAGCGAGCCCACATTAGCACTGTAACTAGCGCAATAGGCAACCTCAACACCACTCTGGCTACTCTTAGAGTAGAAGGTCTAACGCTAGAAGATATTAGCGAATACGGCGAAGTATCCGCTCCCAAACTTAGAAACGCCCTTATTAAAGAAGAAGCGGTAAACGCAGAACAACTAGATAAATTTAACGTAGCGTATAACAACGGTTATTCGGTATTCTTCGACTCTGCTACATTTACTTTTGTATTAAAGAGCCAAGAAGATATAATTGCAAATAACTCCTACGTTAAAGCTACAAATAATCCTTTTGGTCTACAAACAACTTACGCAGAAACAGTTTCCCAAGAACAAGACTACGCTTTTCCTCAAAACTCAATTATTAAAGGTATGACCTTTATGAACTATCTAAGTAAGGCCGACCGCTCTAATGCAGACGCTTTGCTAAATAGTTTAAGCATCTACCAAGATATTATGGCTGGCGAAAAAACAAGCGTAAACGATTATTTGCTTTCGCTTGCAGGTCTAAGCAAAAAAACTACGCAAATAGGCACAGCTGAGAATGCTTTGCTTATGCACGCTTTGTCTAGGGTGTTTATTGACGTAACAACTGAGGGCTTAAAAAAGCTAGATCCTTCTACTTTACTTTCTAGCTATAAGGACAAGCTAGCAATAGGTCAATTAGCGCAACTAGATAAGTTACCCGTGCTACCAACCCTACAAGCTATGTTAGACAACGGCGTTGCTAAGGCGTACGTTCTTCCCAGTAACATTTTTGAAGGTTATAGTGTCGATGCAAGTCTTTCCTTGACTATACCCGAGAACATAGTATTAAATGTTGGCGAAATAATAACTAGTATGGTAAACAATGCAGGTATTACTATGAATGTTACGCCAAGTACTAAGACAACAACTTCTGCTCCAAGTACAGACGGAACGGTTGCCTCAACGGCTATTGTAACAGTTGAGCAAGGCGGTATAACCGATACTACTAACTCTGTATTTGTGCAAGTAGCTACGGATACTTCAAAAGTAGTAACCGTAACCAACAATATTACTAATGGTATTCTAGTTTGTTTGGGAAAAGAATATTCCAAGGGTTCAACCTTTACAGTTCCCGTTGGCTCAAAGAATATCAGTGTAATAGTCAAGGGCGCAAACGGCTTCCGTCCCGAATTAATAACTGTTACTGGTCTAAAAAAGACAATGGTAGATAACCAATATTTGCTTGACACAGCTACCGTACAGACAATAACGGTTGGTGGCAATTTTACTATTCCATTTAACTCTACCTATGCGGTTAAACTAACGTCTAACTTAGAACACTGTATAACTGATTTAACTAAGTCGTCCTCGCTACTTAACGCTACTGGCGACCTAACCTTTACTGCAAGGGTAAGCAATATACCAGTGGATTTTAGGACGGTTAAATTATATCTAGCCGGACAGGACACCGGTATTACGACTACAATAGCAGGCGACGTATATACTTTTACTGTCAATTCGACTAATAGAACAACTATTGACAATATTATCTCTACTCTTACCTTAGACCGTAATCGTACTTTAAACTTTGTAATAGAAGTTTACGTAGATGTTAATGCAACTACCTTAGGAGATGTTACTACGGCGATTAACAACGGCAGTCTTAGTACAAATGGTTTGTTGTTTAAGCAAACAACCGACCTTACCGTAACTAACCCAATAGGTAACGAAGTGCACGCTTTTGCAGGTATCTTTGACGGCAAGGGCAAAAACACAACAATAAATATAACAAATACCAACCAACACGTGGGTATGTTTGCTTATGTTGGCGCAACCGCCGAAATAAAGAACGTTAATGTAACTTCCGCTATAATCAGTAATACTACAAAGGGTTCTAGCATCGGCGTAATAGCCGGTTACTCGCTAGGCAAAGTTACTAATTGTAACGTAACGGGAACAATTACAATTACAGCCGACGTTTCTTCAACTATCGGTTCAATAGTAGGCTCTCAAATAACTACGCTAGACAACTCAAATAACACCCTAACAAATTGCACTTGCAAGGCTACAATTACTATAACGAAGGGAACAGCAGTAACAAACTCTATTCCTCTTATAGGAAAGGAAATTAAAAAACCTTAACCTTAATTTCCTAGAAATAGCCGTAACTTAATTAATAACTATAATAAATCAATACAACAAAAAGCTATCTAATTTTTTAGATAGCTTTTTACTTACAAATTATAAATTACTTCTTTAATAATTTTTATTATTTGTCAGTCTAAAAAAAGCGTTTTATTCGATATTAATTTTTTAAATGTGCTATACTATAAGTATAGATAAGTCCACTACATATTAATCTTAGTATGCTAATATTAAATAAGTTAGTATGCGTTTAAAATTAACCTAATGGTTAAAAAAGTATAAATAAATTAAAATACAAATTTAAAGGAGATATATTATGAAAATAGCAGTTACGTATTCAAACGGCGAGGTATTTGGACATTTCGGTCACACTGAGGAATTTAAAATTTACGAAGTTGTAGATGGTAAAATCGTATCTAGTAGTATTGTAAAAGCTCTCGAAGGGGGACATAGCGCCCTCGCTAACTTGTTAAAGAGCAATAATATTGACGCATTAATTTGCGGAGGCATAGGCGGAGGGGCTAAAACTGCTCTTGCAGAATTAAATATTACGCTATATGGCGGAGTATCCGGAAGCGCCGATAGCGCCGTAGACGCTTTAATTGCAAATAATTTAGCATTTAACCCCGACATTACTTGCAATCACTTTAATTCTCACCATCAAGGCGAGGAACACCACTGTCACGGCGCAGACGAATGTAAAGGCTGTAAATAAGCATACAAACTTTGTAACTAATAACTTACGACAAATTAAAAAAGTTAGGCGGAATTTAATATAATTAGCATTTTTTTATTATTGTAGAAATTAATGCAAGCTACCCTTTGCGCTTTAAGCGATTAAAAATATATTGACATAGGAAAAATTAATAATGAATACCAAAGAATTAAAAGTTATTGTGGCGCTTTGCCCACAAAATCACCATTGCCCATCTTTAAAAGTGTGTCCGGTAGGTGCGCTGACACAAATTGGAAATAATGCGCCAACTGTAAACAAAGAAAAGTGTATTAAATGTGGCAAATGCGCAAGTTTTTGTCCCAAAAAAGCTCTTATACTTGAATAAACGGCGTGTAATGTCTTAAAGCCGAAATAAATAAAGTTAAATTAGCGAATAGAGTTGGACACAAAATTATTAATATTCGCAATTATAAATCTAAATTAGTAGGGGAAAAATGGAAGAACATAAACGACGCATACGCTATAAGGGCACGCACCCTCACATCTATCAAGAAAAATATAAAGAGCTAAACCCGACGCAATACGCTGACGAAATTGCAAAAACTATCGAAAAAGGTAAGACGCCGGCGGGTATGCACATACCAATTCTAGTCGATGAAATTTTGGAGTTTTTACATATTTCTTCGGGACAAGTTGGACTTGACGCAACCTTAGGTTATGGCGGACACAGTCAAAGAATGCTCGAAAGTTTGCAAGGTCGAGGTCATCTTTATGCAATCGATATAGACGGAATCGAACTTGAAAAGACAAAGTCAAGGCTAGCCGAGCTAGGCTATGGCGACGACGTATTGACGGTTAGCAAGCTAAATTTTTCTAATATTGACCAACTTAAACCGCAACAAAAGTTTGATTTTGTTCTTGCCGATTTAGGCGTTTCTTCTATGCAAATTGACAACCCCGAACGTGGTTTTACTTTTAAACACGATGGCAAGCTAGACTTGCGGTTAGATTCTTCAAGCGGACAAACGGCAAGCGAGCGACTTAAAGAACTTAACTATATGGATTTAGTAAGTATATTTACTCAAAACGCCGACGAACCTTACGCCGAGCAAATTGCTAAGGTTATTTTGCGGACTTTTAAAAAAGGCGGAGTCATAGATACTACACGACAACTTTATTCGGCGGTAGAAGAAGCCTTGTCTTTTTTACCAACTGCCGAACGCAAAGACACTATCAAAAAATCTTGTCAACGTGTCTTTCAAGCGTTAAGAATTGATATAAATAGCGAATTTGACGCATTGACTTCATTTCTTAATAAGTTACCAAGCGTTTTAAATGCTAATGGCAAGGTTGCTATACTTACATTTCATTCCGGCGAAGATAGACTGGTTAAAAAGGCATTTAAAATCGGGCTTAACGACGGCGTATATAGCCAAGTTGCTCGTGACGTAATTCGTCCAAGCATTGAAGAATGTAACAAAAATCCTCGTGCTCACTCCACAAAAATGCGGTGGGCGATTAAAAGCTAAAACCTAAATACTATTTAGTAAAGTTAGAGCTTTACTTCAAGTCCTAACAAGCCTTTAAAAATACTGTTATAATTATTCTATTACTAACATAGCGTTCGATTATATAGCATAGGGGGGGGGTATTCTTACACCCAGCTTTATGCTTGTTCTAACCAGTATTAACATAGAACAATTGCAACCGTTTATAGATTGATGTACATTTGCCCTTTTAATGATAAAATTAATCTTACAATAAGTTGCGGAATAAAAAGAATGACTGACGGCGAAACTTATGCCGACTTAATCAATATTTCAGGTAAAATGTTGCTTAATGCTAAACTTTCAGGTAAAAACAATGCTTAAATTTCTAAATAAATTGTAAAAACATCTACGCAGTTTGCATATAACAAATAAAATAGCTTAATCATATTTGATTAAGCTATTTTTTGTAAGTAATTATGGTTTTTTAAGCGTAGATAAATTAAAAATTCCACAACGCCGTTAGGCTTTCTTCAACTTCCCAACTCACAGAAATTTATCTTTCTTCAATTTGTAAAAAAATAATAAAAACTTGTTAAAAAACTCTTGACTTATAATTCTATAAAGTTTATACTTAAATAGTAATTAGGAATAGTTCTTATTCTTAAATTAATATTTAACAATTGAGGAGATTATCGTGACCAAGCAACGCAAAATTATCTATGATATTATTATGACTTCAACGCAACATCTAACGGCGGAGGAGATTTTTTTGCAGGCGCACAAGGCTATGCCTTCGATTGCTTTTGGTACGGTTTATCGCAATCTTGCTCTTATGGTAGAATGTGGCGATATCGGCAAAGTTGAGCTGGTTGGCGCTAGCGCAAGGTACGACCGCAGTTCAATTCCTCACGCTCACGCAAGGTGCGTTAAATGCGGTAGGCTTGACGACGTCGACCTAAACGATATCAAACCTTTAATAGAATGTAAGGTGCATAACTTAGTAAATTACCACCTTGATATCAACTATATTTGCGATAACTGTATTGACTAACAGCTTATGCTGTGGTAAATTAATCTAACACCTAACTATTACACTTAATAAAAATACATTATACAGGAGGAAAAAAATGAAAAAATATGTTTGTTCAATTTGTGGCTATGTCTACGACGAACAAAAGGAAGGGGTTAAATTTAGCGACTTGCCTTCAAGTTGGGTATGTCCGCTATGTGGAGCGCCCAAAAATGCTTTTGTCGAACAAGTAGCAACCTCTGCGTCAACTTCAAAGCAACAGCCGAAAGAACAAGCGCAACAGTTAAACGATAAGGAAAACGCCAAACTCAACGACAAGGAACTGACAAATGCCGAACTTAATGTTCTTTGCACAAATCTCGCCAAAGGTTGTGAAAAACAATATAGGGTAGAAGAAACAACTCTATTTAACGAAATTGCAAATTACTACAAACTTCATAGTCAACAATCAAACGGTAATGTTGATAATCTTTCGTCACAATTAAAATTTGACCTAAACGCTTACGCAACAGCTTTTGACGTTGCCAAAAATGACAAAGACAGGGGCGCATTAAGAGTGCTTACTTGGAGCGAAAAAGTGTCCAAAATTGCCGACTCTATTATTGCAAGATACAAAAAAGAAGGTACTGCGTTTCTTCAAAACACAAAAATTTTTGTTTGCGAAATATGCGGATTTATTTATTTAGGCGACGAAGCGCCTGATATTTGCCCAATTTGCAAAGTGCCAAAATTTAAAATTCACGAAGTGGGGAGGATATAACAATGACTGAAAATACAAAATTGTTTGCGGTTAGAAATTTAAGACTTTGTTCAAAAGATTGCTTATGTCTCTATGTTTGCCCAACGCACGCAACAGACACCGAAAACGGTCAAATTGACTGGAACAAATGTATCGGTTGCGGTATTTGCGCAAATGCTTGTCCTTCGGGCGCAATCTCTATGGTGCCTTACGAAATGCCACCTCAACAAGTCAAGACCGAAAAAGTTACAGCGTCGCTAAATTCTTTATTTAAAAGTAAGGTCAATCAAGAAAAAACAGCTGAAAATATCGCAAATAATGCCATTGACAAATTAGAAAAACAACTCTTTGAAGCAATAAAGCTGTCAAATCATATTATGGGCGAAGATATAGTAAGAGAGGCAGGCTACATGCTACCTCAAAGTGACAACGGAATTGCATTTTTACAAGACATTATCGCAAATAACCAAGATACAACTTTTCCAATTCATATAGCTGAAAAATTATTATACAAATTACAAAATAAAAAAGGAGATACACAAATGAACTATAAAGGAACAAAAACAGAACAAAATTTAAAAGACGCTTTTGCAGGCGAAAGTCAAGCCCGCAATAAATACACTTATTTTGCAGGAGTAGCCAAAAAAGAGGGCTTTGAGCAAATCGCCGACATCTTTACCCACACCGCAGACAACGAAAAGGAACACGCAAAACTATGGTTTAAAGAACTTAGCGGTTTAGGCAACACCGCCGAAAATCTTCTTCACGCAGCTGACGGCGAGAATTACGAATGGACAGATATGTACGAAAGGTTTGCAGTTGATGCCGAAAACGAGGGCTTTAAGGAACTTGCAATTAAATTTAGAGCGGTTGCGGTAATCGAAAAGGCGCACGAAGCTCGTTATAGAGCCTTACTCAAAAACGTAGATATGCAAACTGTCTTTGCTAAGAGCGAATTAACAATGTGGGAGTGTCGTAATTGCGGTCACCTAGTTATCGGTAAAGTTGCGCCTACTATTTGCCCAGTTTGCAATCACCCTCAAAGCTACTTCGAAGTAAGAAAAGAAAATTATTAATATTTATCAACTAATTTTTTAAATATTTAACTGTAAAAGCATTTATTTTAACTTAGTTTAACTTTTAAGGCGTTTACGCAAATTATTTAGCCGAGTATAGTTTACTCGGCTAAATTGTTATATTTATTTATTAAAAATTTATTAATTTTTTTCTAAAAACTATTGCTATTTTTTGTATTTTATTGTAACATAACAATAGAATGTTATATATACAGTAACTAGGAGTATCGTTTGACATCAATAAATATTATTTTTATATTATTTGGCGTAATTCTTGCAATAAATTTTTTATTGTGGGCTATCAAACGTACTAATTTTTTTGCCAAACAAGACGATGTTTTAAATGACGACCTAGCTGATTCAACTCATAAGGTTTCTAGTGTAAGTAGAATACCCCCCCCACAGGTAAATAACCATTCCTTTAACACTTTTTTAGTACTTTCCATAGTAGGTTTAGTATCTATATTTGTTTCGGTAAACTATGTAGAAGTTTCTAGTTTTATTAA
>JAVVRZ010000006.1 GCA_036654455.1 Clostridia bacterium
CTTGAAAAAGCCGAAAGCGAACGCAAGAAACAAGAACGTCAAACTCTACTTGAACAAGCAAGGCTTGAAAAAGAGCAACAGCATAAAAAAGAAATTGAGGAAAGGCGTATTGCTCTTGAAAAAGCTCGTGAAGAAAAACTAGCACTTGAAAAAGCCGAAAGCGAACGCAAGAAACAAGAACGAAAAGAAAAAACGGAATTAGAGAAAAAGACTCAAACTAAGAAAGTTCAAGAAAAAGTTCAAGAAAAAAAGACTCAAACTAAGAAAGTTCAAGAAAAAGTTGAGCCAAGCCAAAAAGAAATTGCAATCGAGATTGAACAAGAACTTAGTCAAGAAGAAATTTTAGCAAAACAACAAGCCGAACAACAAGCCGAAAGCCAACGCAAGCGTTTAAGCCGTGAGGCTTTGCTAGAAAAGGCAAGACAGCTTAGAGAGGAACAACATCGCCTTCTTGCTCAACAACGAGAAGACGAACAGCAACGTTTGCTTGACCAAATCAATCAAGATAAAGAGGTAGCCTCAACCGATACCAAAATAGACTAATCGCAAGACAACCATTAACAAAATCGTACAAGCTTTATAAGCTAAACTAAGATAAAAACCACAAATATCTTGTTACAAAAAAAGGGAAAAAATGAAAGTCGCAGGCAAAATACTATCTATATTATCATATATACTTCTTGCAGTAGTGCTAGTTATATTTGTAACCGTACTTGTTGCGAGAATTAGAAATGAAATACCTACGCTGTTTGGCTATTCGTTTCACCTTGTAGTATCGCCCTCAATGGAAACGGAGAACGAAGACAGTATTGAAATCGGCGATATGGTGATAGTTAAGCATTGTGACAGTAAAGATATAGCTATGCACGATATTATTCTTTTTGTAAGTCAAGACCCTTCTCAAACAGTCGATGGCAAACCTATGAAAATATTGCATAGGGTAGTAGGCTACGCTAACGAAGAGCATACTTCGTTTATTACAAAAGGCGATAATAATAGTCGTAACGACGACTATCCTTCGGGCGAACTTATAGGTAAAATGGCGGGTAAGTCTAGGGCGTTTGGCGCAGTAATGCTGTTTTTTATGAAAGGCACAAATATTATATTTTTGCTCTTGATAATAGTTCTTGTAGTTTTTATGGCAGTGTTGATAGCCAAACTTGTAACTTCATTTAAAAAAGCTAAGCCAAATGACGAAGAGCAAGTTATGCGCCAAGAAATAATGGAAAAAATTAAAAAGGAACAAGAAGAAAGCAATAATGATAAAGTAATCCAAGCTAATCAAGGCGACGCAAACACTAACCCCGATAACCAAAATGATAAGAGCGGGCAAGATAATCAATAAAAGTAATAATTTAATTTTAAAATAACAAAAAGGCAAATAATCTTTACAATAAATAGAATTTAAGCAAACGTAAATTGTAAAAAGCGACAAACCAAATAAATTGAGGTAAAATGTTTCAAATTGTAATAGACAATAAAAATATTGTAAAAGTTGATAAAACTTTTAAATCTACCTATTGTAGCAGATGGATAGATGGTTTTTTTGACCTTGCCTATTCGTTTGAACTAGAAGCTAACTCGGCAAAGTTTAACGCCGTTGTCAAACTCGAAGATATAAGCGGAGCTGTCCGCTATGCCTTTTTAGAGTGTGAGAATAAGAAAAACAAAATTTACGCAAATGGCGTTGACGTTACTAGCGACATTGGTGAAATTTTAACTATGCGTCAAAAGTATGGCATTGTAAGCTCTACTAAGCTTGGCAACGCTTACACGCTTGACGAACATTGTAAACATAAATTAAAGAAATATTTTGACAGCCTACTTGTATTTAGAATATCCATTATCAATTTAGAAGAATATTCGTTAATGCTAGGCAAGGCTTTCAAAACTATCATATTTAACAAAGTTGCCGAAATGGTAGTAAGCGTTTTTGGCAAAGATACGACATATCAAATAAGCGACTTTGAGTTTATCGTAATGAAAAAAGGCGGAGATTTATATCTAGAAGAGATTGCAAAAATGGCTTTATCGCAAATTAAAACCGTATTTACTATCGAAGACAGAAATGTTATGTTAGATATAAGAATAGGCATCGTCGATTTTAGAAATTATAGCGGAGATATAAATTACCAAATAATCGATACCTCAACTCGTCTTGCAGTAGAAAAGGCTTCAAGGTCAAAATCAGCTCGTAGCTTTGTGTTAAGTTATTATACCGACCGTATTCCAACCGACTTTTCTAAACAAGGCGTAATAGAGCAAATGATTAAGCGTGACCAGTTTGACGTATATTACCAGCCCCAAGTCGACTTAAAAACCAATAAGATTATAGGGCTTGAAGCTCTAACTCGTATTATAGGCGAAGATAAAAAAGATATTACAACCGCCGAATTAATAGCTATTAGCGAAAAGTGTGGCGGAATTTTGCCATTAGGCGAATTTATTTATAAAAAAGCTTTAAGTTTTGCTAAGACATTGCAAACGCAAGGGCAAGACGTCGAAATAGCCATCAACGTTTCTACTATTCAGTTGTTAGAAAGGGGATTTGTTACGGCGTTTACTAATTATGCTAGGTCTTTAAATTTAGATACTTCAAAAATTAACATCGAAATAACAGAAACGGCTATGATGTATTCGGTCGACGCTATTTTACCCAAACTTTCTCAGCTAATTCAATTTGGTTTTAATATTCATATCGATGACTTTGGCACAGGATATTCGTCTTTATCTTATTTAGCAAGTTTGCCTGCAAATTGCATTAAGATTGACAGAGGTTTTGTCGACAAACTAATAGACGACTCTTATTCTATTATAGTTAGCGGAGCTATTATGATAGCTAAGAGTTTAAGAAAGAAAGTTATCGCCGAAGGCGTAGAAACGCAAAAACAAGTTGATATCCTAAGAAAAATTAATTGTGACATAATACAAGGCTATATTATCGCAAAAGCTATGAGCGAAAAAGAAACTCTATCTTTTTTGCTTGATTATGTCAAAAAGGAGGCGTAAGTGTTAGGATTTTTAAATACAAACACAGTTGGCGGTATCTTTTTAATAATTGCAATCTTGATTGTTTCAGGGCTACTTATATGGTTGCTTGTTGTTCGAACAAGACACGATAGACTTTATTTTATAGATTTATACAACAAAAAAAGAATTTTTACCAAGCCCGAAATGTTAAAGTCCCTTAACGGCTCTATCAGCATAAATAGAGAATTCTACTTATTTATGCTACAAGCCAGAAGTTACAAAGACCTTATCTCTCTATATTCGCAGGATAGCGTAGAATCGGCAATGAATTTAATTTTTTCTCGCATCGATACCGAAATGCCCGAAGGAGTAAGGCTTTCTCGCATAGAGCGTGACAGCATCTTAGTATTTGTTAAGCAGGAAAAAAACATAGATATAGGCACAATCGCAAAAAAACTTAAAGATATATCAGCAAGAAACGTTTTGCTAGAAAGCAGAAAAAACATACGAATAGATTTTTCGGTAGCTATCGTAGGCTACCCAAACGACGGCGACAATCTCAGCACCCTTATGAGTATGCTTCAAATATCTTTAACCGATGGCAAACGTGCAGTTTCGGGCAATCTTACTGTAAGTAGAAGCGGACAAATCGCCGTAGAAGACTACGAAACCGAACGCAAAGAGATTAAAGAAGCGCTTGATAAAGAACAGTTTGTGCTATTCTACCACCCCGTATTAGAAACAAGAAATATGAAGATAGCCGGCGCAGAGTGTTTAATTAGATGGAATCACCCAACACGAGGTATGTTACCGCCATCGGCTTTTTTCCCGGTATTTGAACGACTAGGCGAAATGCATGCGCTTGCGCTATGGGTGTTTGACCATTCGGCAAAACAGCTCGCTTATTGGCGCTCCCAAAAGTCGAACAACTTGTGGCTGTCGGTAAATATGTCAATCAACCAACTTAGCAACCCTATAATAGTGCGTGAGTTTACTAAAATTTTGAAAAAATACGACTTAGTAGCCGGCGACTTCTATTTTGAAGTATACGATTTAGCTATGTATTCTAAGCTAGAAGGCATACGCACGACCGTTGACCAACTATCCCGTATGGGCTTTAAAATATCGGTTGATAAATTCGGCAAAGGCAGTTCCTCTATAACCGAGTTAGAACAATTACCATTGTCGCAAATTAAAGTCGATATGAGTTTGCTTGAACGAGCAAGAGAGAACGTCTTGTACGGCGGAATAATAAACACATTGTCGGACTACGTAAGACAAAAAAATATTATGTTAGTCGCTGACGGCGTTGAAAACAAAGAAGACTTAGACTTAGCGCATATATACAAATTGCCGTATTTACAAGGTTTCTACTTTACACGACCGGTATCTACTAACGAATTTGAGAATTTGTTTACCGACGATTCGTGGAAAATTGCCAAAGGTATCGGCGACAGCTTATCTACAAGCATAAACAAAAAAATTGCGTCGCCTGATATTAAAGTCGGTTTAATCCAAGACGACAACACAACAATCGGCGAGAAAATAAATAGTGATAAAATAGATAGTGACAAATCAAACGGAAAGAAAGTACAAATTGACGCTACGACACCCGAATTAAAAGCCAGCGTTAAGAGTTTTTCGGGCGATACTCAAATTGTTGCGCCTTCAACCGATTCAACGCCCATTGATAAAAATGTACTTAAAGTTGGTAAGTTGCTTGACGAAATAGAAATGCCAAACGTAGATAATACTAAACAGGGCGGTTCGGCAAGTGAAATAGCGATCGCTAGCGAGCAAGACGCTTCTTCTAGTCGGTCAAGCCAAACAGGTGGCAAACAAGTAGCAAAGAAAGCCTCAAATGGCGAGCAAGCTGACAAAAACACCGTAGCTAAGGCAAATTCAACCGTAAAAAAGACTTCAACTGTAAAAAAGGCGGTTACTTCTTCGGCAACGGCAAGCAAAGACAATAATACTAGCGACGGCGAAATTAAAGCGAAAAAGCCACCAGCTAAGGCAACCCCAAAAACTGACGGCGAAATTAAGTCGAAAAAGCCACCAGCTAAGGCAACCCCAAAAACTGACGGTGAAGTTAAAGTTAAAAAGCCACCAGCTAAGGCAAGCCCAAAAACTGACGGAAACATTCTCAAAGCAAAAAAGTCTTCAACCAAAGTTATCGAGCCGATAAAAATTGAAGATTCGAGGTTGGGCAAGGGATTAATGCAAGCTAATTCTCAACCCAAACCTACAAATAAACAAAGTAAAGCCGACCCGATAAAGATTGAGGCTATTCCCACCCGAGTAGACGGCTTTGATAATAAGGACGACAAACCCGATACCTAAACAAACAATGCTTTGATAAATGTTGCTTACTATAATATAAACATATTTAAAGAATGTAAGCGTTAAACAAATATTACATTAACTTAAAAAAGACGGAACAATTGTTCCGTCTTTTTTAATTATACTTAATATTTAATAATTACTATTTAAGATTGTAAGATTTTGCAAGTTTTTCAAATGCAGGCAAGCTGTTGAGTATTTGTTGAGTAGTTTTACAGTAAGATATACGCACAAAACCCGGATAACCAAAACTGTTGCTCGCAACAAGCAGTAATTCAAATTCTTTTGCCTTTTGGCAGAATTTATTTGCGTCGCTTTCGGGACTCTTGACAAATAAATAGAATGCTCCGTCGGGGTGAACGCAAGAAAAACCGTATTGCGTGAGGGCGTCATATAATATATTACGATTTTGTTCGTAGACCTTAATATCGCTTGTTGCGCCCATACATAGTGGCATTAACTTTTGGTACATACTCGGGGCGCAAATATAGCCTAAATATCTGCCTGCTCCGCAAATTGCTGCGTAGATATCGTCAATGCTACGCATATTTGGTGTTAAGGCTACGTATCCAATTCTTTCGCCCGGAAGCGACCAAATTTTGGAGAAAGAGTAGCAAACAATAGTGTCGGTGTAATACGCTGGGATATAAGGAACAACGGTGTTGTCATAGACAAGTTCTCTATATGGTTCGTCGGATACTATAAATATTTGGCTGTCAAATTCCTTTTCTTTGCGAACAAGAATGTCGGCAAGTTGTTGAATAGTTTTGCTAGGATAAACTACGCCGGTTGGGTTGTTGGGGGAATTTACTACAACTGCCTTAGTGTGAGCCGTAATTAATTTCTCTAACGCATCAAAGTCAGGCAATAGCGTGTCGCTATGCGAAGGACAAGAAACAAGCTTTGCGCCTGCCGAATCGATAAATACGCTGTATTCGGCAAAATATGGAGCAAATAGAATAATTTCGTCGTCCGGCACAGAAATTGCGTGGAAAGTTGCCGATAATGCCGCCGATGCGCCAACGGTTAGGTATATGTAGTTAGGGTCAAGGTAAGCGTGTTGAGTCTTGTCAATAAAGTCCGCAACCGCTTTGCGAGATGCAAGGTCGCCTTGCGCCGAAGTATAACCGTGCAGTTCAACCGGATTAGAATTTTTTAATAAGTCAATTAATGTTTGTGTAATGCAATCGGGCGCTGGTACGCTAGGGTTGCCAATACTAAAATCGAATACGTTCTCTTTGCCAATTTGTTGTTCACGTATCTTGCTGTACTCGAAGGTTTCTCTTATTGCCGAGCGTTTTTTACCCAGTTGCATCATTTTTTTTGATATCATTATATTTCTCCTTAATATTATTTTAATTTAAACAAAATATATCACACAAATAGACAAGTGTCAAGAGCATAAAAACTTAAATATTTTTTGTTAAATATCATAGATATCAAACAGTATTTAAAAAGGCAATTTTTAATAAATTATACAAAAAAAGACTTCTCAAAACAAAAATATTCAAATTTTCTTCTTATTATACAAAACACAATGGAATATCATATAATAAAAAGCCTTATGGTTAAGATTATATAATTATATTTTAAAGACGGTTAAAGCTATATAAATACAAAATTTAAGTTTTTATTGTCGTCTTTAATGGCAAAAGTTGATTATGTTTATTGCATATTAAATAAAAATAGAGTCGCTAATTCAAAAATAGTTGGTAAAATTTAAATATTGATGTAAGCGAATGTTCTTAAAAGTAGCAAAAAGGAAAAGATTTGTTAATTATTTACAATCTTTTTTTAAAAAGGGTATTGACAATTATTGTGAGTATGGTAAAATTTAAATGTAGTTTGTGATGGAAAATCAAAAAAATATATCTAAGGTGGAATACATACGCGCAGAACTTACATAACACTTTATTAAATGATAAAATGGCAAGATGAGCGCATTTTGCTACCTTTATTATTAATTTTTATTAATATTAGCGTCACAAGTTTGACAAACCTGCCTTGATGGGGTAAAATTAACAAAATATATTTCTTGAAGGTGCTCCGCTTGCTAAGGTAAGCCAAAAACCTTACAGGTTAATATAATTAAACACAACATAAAAATGGAGGTAAAACTATGAAAAAAAGCAAAATTTTAGCATTATTACTTGCTGTAATTATGCTATTGACTGCTGGTCTTGCTGCCTGTGCTCCTTCCGCTGACGAAATTGCAAAAGCAAAGGGCGAATTAGACGCTTTCGCAACCGAGTTAAAAGGAAAGACAGATTACTCAACAGAGCAACTAGCTCAGTTAGACGAAGCTTTGGCAGCTGCTAAGACAGCGCTTGACAACGCCAAAGACTCTGACGCCCTAGCTGCTGCCGTTACCGCTGGTAAGGCTGCTCTATCCGCAGTTGACGCAGCTACCGAGATTGCTAAGGCAAGAGCGGACGCTATTAAGGCGATTGAGGCAGAAGTAGCTCAGCTTGACGAAAAGTACGATTACACTGCGGCAAACTTAACCAAACGTAACGACGAAGTTGCTAAGGTTAAAGCTGCAATTAATGCCGGACTTAATCAAGACGCTATCGACGCAGCGTCTGCTAATGGCAAAGCTGCAATCAATGGAATTGCTCACACAGTTAAGGAATTCACATACCAAGATACATTTGTGACCGCTCCTTCTACTTGGAATCCTCATACATATCGTACAACTGATGACTCATACCTAATTGGTTACATCACAAACGGTTTGTATAGTTTCTATTTCAATGATACGTTTAATGGATACAGTATTAAACCTGAAATGGCAGAAGCTGAACCCGTTGACATCACTGAAGAAGCAAAGAAAGAAGCAAAATGGGGTATCCCAGCTGACGCTACTAAGGGTTACGCTTATAAAATAGCTCTTAACAGAAACGCTGTTTGGGAAGATGGCACACCTATCAATGCTGAAACTTATATGTATTCTTTAAAAGAACTACTTAATCCCGCTGCGCAAAACTACCGTGCGCAAGACGCAATCAACGGACAATTAGTTTATAAGAATGCTGAAAAGTATTTTAGATCAGACTCTCCTATTTATGAAGCTGTTGTTAAATACGTAGACGATAAGCCAGTTATCACAGATCCTGATTGGGCAACCAAAGATTTGTGGGTATCAATGACTAAGTATCCTACGTTTGGCTCTTATACATTCTTTGACCTAGAAGATTATGGCGCATCATACGTTAAAGATGGCGTTAATATTCGTGAGAAATTAACCAAACTTGAAAATATGTATGGCTATTTCAAACTTGACGATACAAACAGAGCTGACTTTGAGTATTGCGTAGGTCAATATGGTTCTCCGTTTGGAATGAGCCCAGAACAAATGCTACAACCCGGTAACCTTCGTGAATTCTACTCGTTATACAAAGGAATGACCGAAAAATTTGACTTTGCTAACGTTGGTATGTATCAAGGCAAAGACGAATACGAACTTGTAATTGTACTTGAAAAAGCTCTAAGCGGTTTCTATCTACTTTACAATTTATCTTCAAATAACATTGTTCACAAAGGCTTATACGAAGCTAATAAGGTTGTTGTTGGTAGCACATTCTCTTCAACATACAACACATCCACAGACACAACGCTAAGCTATGGTCCTTACAAACTTCAAAGATACCAGAACAGCAAAGAAATGTACCTAGTTAAGAATGAAAAATGGTACGGCTGGACCGATGGCAAACACACGTTTATAGACCCTAAGGGCGTAGAGCACGAAATGTATCAAGCTACCGCTGTTCACGCAAAATTAGTAGCTGAGGCTTCAACCAGAAAAGAAATGTTCTTAAAAGGACAACTTGACGGTTACGGTCTACAAAAAGCTGACTTTGCAGAATATCGTACAAGCACTCGTATTTACTTTACTCCTAGCGAAACAATATTCTTCTTAATCTTAAACGGCTATACCAAGGCTCTTGAAGCTAGACAAAATGCAACGCCCGGCGTTTGCAGAAAGATTATTGCTTACAAAGATTTCAAGATGGCTATGTCACTAGCTTATGATAAAGAAGCATTTGCAGCTTCGATTTCTCCCGCTCGTTCAGGTGGTTATGCTCTAATAGGCGACCCATACATTTACGAACCGGAAACCGGCGCTCAATATCGTAGCACCAAACAAGCTATGCAAGTACTTTGTGACTTCTACGGTATGGAATATGGCGATGGCGAAGCTTATGCTACAATTGAAGAAGCCGTTGCAGCTATTACCGGTTACAACCCAACTCTTTCAAAAGAGTATTTCTTAAAAGCAATCAACGAAGCTATTAAGAATGGCGATATGGTTGCCGGCGATAGAGTTGAAATTGTTTATGCAATTTCATCAGACTCAGACTTTATGACACAAACAATCAATTACCTTAACGCAGGAATTAAAGCCGTACTTGCAGGCACAGAGTACGAAGATAAGATTACCGTAGTTAAGAGCGCTCCTTGTGGTGGCCAATGGTCAGAAAAGATTAGAAGTGGCGAACTTGACACCGTTCTTGGCGGTTGGTCTGGCGGACTACTTGACCCGTTTGGAATGATGGACTGCTATGTAAACCCTGCAAAACAATATGATGGCAAGTGGTTCAATGCAAACGAAGTTAAGTTAACTCTAACTCTTGCTGGTTACACCAAAGATGCTGACGGTAAAGATTTACCTGCTGGCGAGACAATTAGTTATAACGAAGGCAAACCAATAACCCTAACCTTAAAACAATGGTCTGACTGTATTAGTGGTACAGCTATTGAAGTAACAGTTGGTGGCACAGTAGAAGCTCCCATTAAGATTACTTTAAACTTTGGTTATGGTATGGCTCCCGCTGATGCAAGACTTGATATTTTGGCTGCTATTGAAGGTACTGTTCTACAAACTTACAACTACATCCCAATGTTACAAGACGCTGGCGCATCATTACTATCATTCAAGCTTGAATGGATCAAACAAGACTATGACGCCGTTATGGGTCGTGGTGGTCTAACATACGCTAGATTTAACTACTCTGATAAGGCTTGGACAGCATTTGTAGCTGCGCAAGGCGGAGAACTTAACTACAAGTCAAGTACATAATAGTACTTAACTAGCTAAGATTTTACACTTATTCTAGCATAGAAACTAAGTTAATACTGGGGCATTTAATATGCCCCAGTACTTAACCGAAAAGCTATATTTGTTTTACTTATGTCGCTAGAAATTTAAGCTATATTTGCATTACCTATGTCGCTAGAAATAACGTTATAGGCAATGTAAATAAATTAAAATAACTATAGGAGAAATACGATGTTTAAGTATGCAATTAAAAGAATACTCCTCATGTTGTTGACATTCAGCATTATAATGCTAATTTGTTTCGTACTTGTTAAGTTATTGCCTCTGCCAGAGGTACTAGACGAAAGATACAGAGAAGCAATACTTGCAAGAAGAGAGATGCTAGGATACAACAAACCAATCTTAGTACAATTTGGCTTACTGGCTAAATATGTAATTACAGACTGGAATTGGGGACTGGGTGAAACTTATATGACAGGCCTTGAAGTAGCCGATGTTTTTGCCGAGAAGCTACCTGCGACTATGATAGTCAACTTATGGTCTATTATACTAAGTATCCCGATTGGCATAGCGCTTGGTGTGTGGGCTGCTCTTAAAAAGAATTCTATTACCGACCACACAATTTCTACGGTTGTTATGTTATCTATTTCCGTCCCGTCCTTTGTTTACGCCTTCCTGGTTCAATATTTATTCTGCTTTAAACTAGGTTGGTTTGATATGCAAATGCTAGCCTTAGGCGAGTGTATGAAAAAGATGGGGTATGATTTAAACTTAGTTGGATACGATGATTTGTCTTGGATTAAACAAGCTGGGGTATATTTTTCGCTACCAATGTTTTTGAGCATTATGCCTGCGATTATGTCGTTGTCCTTTGGTACGATTGCCGGCTTTACAAGGGTAACAAGAGCCGAACTTACCGAGGTATTGACGAGCGAATTTATGTTGCTTGCCAGAACAAAAGGTTTAACTAAGGCTCAGGCTACATATAGACACGCTATGAGAAACTGTATGGTAGTTATATTGCCCGCTATATTTGGTCAATTTATTGGAATTTTAGGAGGCTCGCTGGTCATTGAGAAGATATTTGGTATTCCCGGCGTTGGCGAGCTATACTTAGGTTCTATTACTGCAAGAGACTATAACTTCTTTATGATGTTAACTGCGTTCTATACCTTTATTGGTCTAGCCGCTGGTATTGTTGTCGACATCAGTTACGGATTCATTGATCCGAGGATTAGAATGGGGGCGAAGAAATAATGAACTCACAAGATATGAAGACAACTGTAATCGCCAAAGAGAAGTTTCAATTTGCTCAACTTGGCGATAGATTAAGCGACAAAAAGTTAGAAACTAAGCCGGTAGGGTATCTTAAAGATGCTCTTATAAGATTTAGAAAGAATAAATCTTCGGTTATAGCCGCATTTATAATTGCCTTTTTGGTATTGTTTGCAATCGTTGCGCCTATGATATCGCAATACACCTTGCAAGATAAAGACTTAGTTTATCAAACAAAGCGTCCTTATGCGGCAATTTTTGCACCCCTTGGTTTTTGGGACGGTGGCTATAATAATATGAAGAACGAAAGCGACTATTTATTTGAACACGCTAAGTTTATAGAAACCGGACACAACCCAATAATTGCGCTACACAAAGAGATTACCGAAGAAGTTGAGGTGATAGTTAACGGCGTTCCTCAAAAAATTACGAGAAAGAATTACGATGTAAGAATTGACTCGTATCACGAGGTTGGCATAATAATGAAGAACTTGTCAGCCGCCGAATACGAGCAAGTACAGGCTTATCAAGATGCGACAGGCAGACAAATAATTTATCCTTTGGTTAACAAGACTCTACTTAATGGTAGAGACGAGACCGTTGGCGGACCAAACTATTGGTATTGCGTTGATAAATTAGGCAAACCCGAACTTGACAAAGATGGCAACTTTATCCCTGCGTATTTGGACAAGACTAAGCCCGGACAAAGCAGAACTGATAATTATACTAGTCAACGTATCAAAGGCGACGTAGGCAATTATGTTTATGCAGAGCTAAACCAATCCGGTTACAGTACTCGTATATGCTATTATGAATATTACATCTATATTAATGGCTACGCTCCAACTTACTTATTTGGCACGACTAGCTTAGGACAAGATTTATTCTGCGCAATAGGTCAAGGCGCAAGATTTTCACTTATGCTCGCTATTGTAGTATCGGCGCTTAACTTAACAATCGGCGCAATTTATGGCGCAATTGAAGGTTATTACGGTGGCGCTATCGATATGATATTAGAAAGGGTTTCGGACGTCTTGTCGGGTGTGCCGTTTATGGTCGTAGCGACCTTATTCCAGATGCACTTGGCTGAAAAGGTAGGCGTAGTCGTCAGCTTCCTGTTTGCTTTCGTAATGACGGGGTGGATAGGTATGGCGTCGTTAGTACGTAAGCAATTTTATAGGTTTAAAGGACAAGAATATATCTTAGCCGCTAAATCATTAGGAGCGGGAGATTTTAGAATAATGTTTAAGCACATTTTCCCCAACTCGCTAGGCACTATTATAACAAGTTGCGTACTTGTAATACCGGGTGTAATTAGTAGTGAAACGATGATGACTTATTTAGGCATAGTAGACCTAAGCGGTACAAACAATACCAGTATTGGCACATTACTTGCGCAAGGTAACACTTATTTAACATCTGCGCCACACGTATTGTTCTGGCCTTCGCTATTCCTAGCTTTACTGTTAATAACATTTAACTTGTTTGGTAACGGTCTAAGAGATGCGTTCAACCCATCATTAAGAGGAGCGGAGGACTAAACAATGGAAAAGAAATTACAAGTAAAGAATTTAAAAATATCGTTTAGAACAAGCAATGGCAAAGTGCAAGCTGTTCGTGACGTTAGTTTTGACCTCAACAAAGGCGAAACACTCGCCATAGTTGGCGAGAGTGGTAGCGGTAAATCTGTTACCAGTAGAGCAATCTTAGGCATACTTGCAAACAACTCTATTATTGAAGATGGCGAGATATTCTACGACGGTCAAGACTTACTTAAAATAACCGAAGACGACTTCCATAAGATAAGAGGCGACAAGATAGCTATGATTTTCCAAGACCCTATGTCGAGTCTTAACCCGGTTGTGCGTATCGGCAAACAACTAACTGAGGCAATGTTACTCAAAAACAAGGCAAGCAGAAGAAACAGCCGTAGAGATTTCCACGAGAAAATGAATTTACTGTTGAAATGCACTAACCTTGCTATGGGCGCTCAAACTAATAAAGAAGTATCAGCGGCAAACAGCGCAAAAGTTAAAAAGTTTAACAAATTTGAACTTAAACATATCCAATTAGAGGCGTCGTACAATATTGCTCACGAAGCTGCAAAAGAAGGGTTAGAAGACGTAGAAGAGTTAATCCTTCAAATACCCAAGCTTGCAGTAGTTAATATTGTAAAAGAAGTTCAAAGCATAGTCAAAAAGTCAGTTCTTGCAATTAACCCCTTTGTGGTAATCAATGGCGAGGAAATGAACGCTTTGTCAACTCAGCTAACCGAGCTTGCCGAGTTACACAAAAAAGACAAACTATTTGACGATATTATGCCAATCGCAAAGCAAATTAAAACTTTGCTAGATAACGCTTTGGCGTTAGAACAACCAAACTTTTTTGCGCTAGGTTACTATTTAACTTTTGTAGACGGCGTAGTTCCTGAAAAAGCAAGCATAGCTCAACTCAATGCAGAAATGAGAAAAGTTCTTGACGACGAGTTTATGATTGACTTTATCGCTACAATGGAGAATGGTATTAAATACTCTTTCCAAAAATCACTAGAAGAAAAGAAAAACGTAGTTAAATTACTTAGCGAACAAATTGCGATATTTGACAAATCTGGTTTTACCAAAAAAGACGCAAACGATGCTTTCAAACTTATGTTTAAAGCAGTTAGCTTATCGCTAGATAGATTGCAAATTATTAAAGACAGCCTTGCTTATACCTTTAAGTCGTCTTTAAAAAGCGCAATCGACAACTACTTTGTAGCTATTAAGAAGAACGCTACCGAAGTTGTTAGATTTAATAAACAAACTGCAAAGAAGAACAAGGCTGAGGCAAGGGGCAAGGAAGTTAGCTGGACGGTAGTTCCAGCCGACGTAAAAGACCTTGACGTAATGAAAGACCATATTAAACGCATTATCAACAACCTTATCGCTCACTATTCTAAGGCAGAAGATAACGCCGAACATTATGACGCTAACGCAACGGCAATCGACCTAATAGACTTCTTTAAGACTATGTCGTCGGCAATGGTTTATAAAGTAACGCCCACAATGGCAAATAATACTGCCCTTAAACTAATGGAAGAAGTTGGTATACCCGAAGCTCGCAAGAGATTTAGACAATATTCTTTCCAATTCTCAGGCGGTATGAGACAGCGTATTGTTATCGCTATCGCTTTGTCGGCTAACCCCGATATCTTGATTTGCGACGAACCTACAACTGCGCTAGACGTTACAATCCAAGCTCAAATTCTTGAATTAATCAATGACCTTAAACGTGAAAGGCATTTGTCGGTTATCTTTATTACCCACGACTTAGGCGTCGTAGCTAATATGGCAGACCGCATAGCCGTTATGTATGCAGGCAAAATTGTAGAATATGGCACAGCAGAAGACGTTTTCTACAACCCCAGACACCCTTATACTTGGGCTTTGTTGTCTTCAATGCCCGACCTTGACACAAATGAAAAGTTGGACGCTATACCCGGCACGCCTCCAAATATGATTTACCCGCCACTTGGCGACGCATTTGCAGAAAGGAATAAATACGCTATGCAAATTGACTTTGAGGAGCAACCTCCAATGTTCCAAATCAACGAAACGCACTATGCCGCTACGTGGCTATTGCATCCGGACGCTCCAAAAGTTGACCCGCCTAAGGCTGTTACAGACAGAATTGCCCGTATGAAGAAGTTAGGAGGCGCTAGTGATGGAAAATAATAATGAAATTTTACTCAAAGTAGAACATTTATGTCAATACTTTAAGATGGGACCAGGATTTGAACTTAAAGCTGTAAATGACATTAGCTTTAACATCAAAAAAGGCGAAGTTTTCGGGCTAGTTGGCGAGTCTGGTTGCGGTAAAACAACTACGGGTCGTTCAATTATGAAGTTATACGACGCTACGTCGGGTAACGTTTATTTCAAGGGCGAAAGAATTGTAGCAGGGACACGTTCTTATCAAAACGCTATCAAAACGGCAAAAAATGACTTTAAGGCTTTTTGCAAAACTTCTACCGATAAACTTGAAATAGAGAAAAAGAGAGCCGAAACCGAAAAAATAGTTTTAGCCCAAAGACAACTTATCAAAGAGGCTAGATTTGACCATCTAAATTGCGATAAAGTTTATTCTCGCAAATTAGTTGACAAATTAAACGACGAATACCTACCTCAAATTGATGCCGCTCAATCTGATGCCGAAAAAGCTAAGCTAACCACCGAATATAAAGAAAAAGTTAGACTAGCTAAGAAAGAAAGATTGATTAACGAAATTCAAATGATTTTCCAAGACCCAATAGCTTCTCTTGACCCTCGTATGACGGTTAGAGATATTATATCCGAAGGTTTAATTATCAAAGGCGTTAAGGACAAAAAGTATATAAACGACCAAGTCAACACAGCGCTTGAACAAGTTGGCCTTGTGCGTGAACACGCCGATAGATATCCCCACGAATTTAGTGGCGGTCAACGACAAAGAATAGGCGTAGCTCGTTCAATCATTATGCGCCCCGAGCTAATCGTCGCCGACGAACCTGTTTCTGCGCTAGACGTTTCTATACAAGCGCAAGTTATCAACCTTTTAAACGACCTAAGGAAAGAATTAGGGCTAACAATTATGTTTATTGCCCACGACTTGTCGGTTGTTAAGTACTTCTCAAATAGAATTGCAGTTATGTACTATGGCAATTTGGTTGAGTTAACTACTTCAAACGAGTTATTCTTAAATCCTTTACACCCATACACTCGTTCCTTGTTATCGGCAATACCTCTTCCAGACCCAATCTATGAGAAGACTAGAAAGAGAATTGTCTATAATCCTATCGCAGACCACGATTACACAAAAGAAAAACCAATTTTAAGAGAAATCAAAGAAGGGCATTTTATCTTGTGTAACACTGAGGAGTTTGAAAGATACAAGAAGGAATTAAAGTAATTTAACGTATTTAGTTTATAAAAGCCTTGTATATAACAAGGCTTTTATAAATAGAGGAGTAATATGCCATTTGACGAGAGCAAACAATTAATACCAAAAGACGACGTAGATAAAGAGAGAGAAAGGCAAGCGCTTAAACGGTATAAACTGAAAAACTATCTTATTACAGCCGCAATTTCGGTAATTTTTCTTTTTTTATGTATGTTTGCCGTTGGACTTTTTAAATCAACAGAAACAGCCGACATATTAATGGCTCTATGCGATTCTTTTTTTATTGTAGCGGTTATTATTACGGGTTTAGGTCTTTTAATTTTTACAGGCAACAAAGGTACTTTTGATATGATTGTTTACGGCATTAAGTTTACGGTTTCGTCCATTTTTGTAGCTCCCGAAAAAAGAAAAATACGTAATTTTGCCGAATACAAAGAAAAGAAACACGTAGAAGACGTTCCGTTTATGCACATGATTTTTATCGGTCTAGGATATTTAGTAGTAAGTTTGGCTTTTTTAATCGCCTATTACTGTGTTGTTTAACAAGAGGCTATAAATATGCCACAATGTATTAAATGCGGTAGGGAAATTAGTAGCTACGGACTATGCGCTAATTGCTCAAATGCAAGTTCTAATAGATTAAACAGTAAGGCGCTCGTTTGCCCTAAATGCGGAAGTAGATATTGTCGCAAGAATAAAGACGGCGTAGGTTATTATTGTTCAATGTGTAAAACTAAATTTAATTAACTATTTGCTCTCTTTATGAGAGCATTTTTATTTCACAAACATTTGTAATGAGAATAGTTTTAGTTTCCAGTTCGTAGCAAAGTAGTTCTTAAATTGTATGGCAGGGTTACTTTTACCAAAAGCATTTACCTTTGTTAATTTTTCTAGCAAGAGCGTTTGTTTTTTAGTCATTTAAATTACATTAGCGTAGCAAATTTAATACCCGGGTATTATTTAGTTTAATTTAGTGGCATAACAAATTCGTTTTATTTTTTTAAAAAAACATTCTAACTTATTTAATTTATATGTCATTTTTGTAATAACTTGGGCTAAAATATTTGCAAAACGCAAGATATATTGAATTATATTTTATCTTATGCTATAATTAATTTTAGAGGTGATTGTGCTTAAAGAAAGAGAGAATGTGGGCGTTTTGTCAAGCAATGCGCTAAAATTAATTGCGATTATTAGTATGACAATAGACCATTTCGGTATGTTGTTTTATCCGCAAGCAACTTGGCTTAGAGCAATCGGTAGAATTTCTTACCCAATATTTGCCTTTATGCTTGCGCAAGGTTCGATGTTTACACGCCATAAGCTAAAATATTTTATGCAAATATTTCTACTCGGCATACTTTGTCAAACTGTATCCGTGCTTGCTCTAAACGACTATCACCAGAATGTTTTAATAACGCTGTCGCTTGCCTTACTTTTTTGCTACATTTCGCTTTGGCTAAAAAATAGTGTAAAAACTCAAAATACTCGGCAAATTATTCTAGCTAGTTGCGTTGCAATAATTTATCTGTCTTTGATGTATTACCTATGCTACTATTTGGGAAAAACTATTAACAACCCGCAATTTGCGATTGACTATGGCTTAATCGGCATAGTTTTGCCCTCAACGCTGTTATTTGCCGACAACAAATGGCTTAACTTTGCAAGTTTTAGCTTGGGTTTGATTCTTTTATCGCTAAGTAGCGTCGCCGTACAATGGTTTTGCCTACTAGCTTTGCCTCTACTACTGTGTTACAGCGGAAAGAGGGGACAAGCCCAACTTAAATATTTGTTTTACATATATTACCCCTTGCATTTAGCTGTCTTGTACGCCTTACTCTACCTAAAATTATTTATTTGGTAGAGTTAGACGCAAAATTAACAAGCGTAACGTTTGCTTGTCAAGATATATTTTGTAATTTACAAGCTTCGACCTAGAAACAAAAATGAAAATTACAGCGTTTGCTTGCCAAGATATATTTTGTAATTTATCGACAAAACGCTATGAAAATACTGTAAATTCTTGTAAAATAGATATGTAAGCGCAAGAAAAATATTCTATCGCAATTTACGCTTAAAACATAAGCAAAAATATATTTATCGCAATTTACATTAGTTAAGATAATATAACGGCGCTTGGAGATTTTTAAAAAAATGATAATTGATTATATAGAAAATGATTATGTGGTATCGGTAGTTGGAATGTGTAAAAATGCCGGCAAAACTACCGTACTTAATAAATTAATAGAGCAATATAGAGGCGAAAGGCTTGCGCTTACTTCGGTTGGGCGTGACGGAGAATCGCAAGACGTTGTTACTAATACTATAAAACCTAAGATTTATGTAAATAAAGGCGTTATGTTTGCAACCGCAAGCGAGCTGTTGCCATTTTGCCATATTACAAAAGAGATTATTTATACAACAAATATAAACACTCCGTTAGGCAAAGTTGTAATTGTTCGGGCGCTTTCTTGCGGTTTTGTTCAACTTGCTGGGCCGTCTATGGTCGACCAACTGCAAACGCTTAAAGACTTGTTTATAGGGCTTGGCGCAACCAAAATTTTAATCGATGGCGCAATTTCTCGGCGTAGTATTGGAAACCCCGACTTGTCTAACTCTATAATTTTATCAACCGGCGCATCGCTTAGCCACAGTATCGACGAACTTGTAGAGCAAACCGCTTATATGGTAAAATTGCTTTCGGTTGAAAAAATGGACGAGAAACTTTACCAAACGATAAAAGAGCATAAAGGCACGTTGTTTTTATCTAGCAAAAATGACTTGCTTGCAAAAGATTTGTCCTTAAAAGAAACGCCTGAAAATACTAAATTTATCTATGTCGATACGGCGTTGACCGACAGCTTAGTAGCTCCGTTACTGAGTTTAAATATTAATGATTTGACAATTTACGCTTATGACAGTAGCAAAATTATGCTTAGCAAAAAAATCTATGATAATCTTGTCGTAAGAAAAATTGGTCTTGGCGTCGTTAAAAATGCAAATTTAAGAGTCGTTACTATTAATCCATTGTCATATAGGGGAATTATGCTAGACAAAAATATATTATTAAAGAGAATGCAACAAGAAATACAAATACCTGTTGTAAATGTCGAGGAAGAATGAAAACTTTTACCGCCGAACAAAAACGTTTAATCGGGCTTAAATTTGTTATTGAGAATATTTGTCCAACATCGCCCTATGGAATAGAGAGGCTTAAAAGGCTAAGTGTTTTTTCACGTAGCCAAATTGGCGAATTGAATTGCGAACTTGATAATCTTAAATTAGTAGTTGATAATTATCGTAAATTTCAAGCAGAATTTGAGATGCTCGCTCATTTGTTTAGTCAAAGTAAGTATATTTTGCGTTCTATCAAAAGGTGCGCTAGCCTTCAACTCGACGAAGTAGAGCTGTTTGAGTTTAAGGAATTTCTATTGCTTTGCAAAAAAATTATCACTCAATTTAATATAATAAATCAAGAAATAAAGTTAAATTTAAGTTTTGCCGACACTACAAAACCGCTTGAAATTCTCGACAAAGACGGTAGCGGTATACCCACTTTTTATATAGAAGACACTTCTTCGCCCGAACTCGAAGCGGTTAGAAAACAAAAAAGGGCGATAGAAAAACTGATAAAACAAAATTTAAAAACACCCTCAAATATGCAAGAACTTATTAATTTGTCGGTAAAAGAAATGCAAATAGAAAATGTTATTAAAGCATCGTTATGCCAAAAATTAATTCCTTATCTTGGCGACATAGAATATAATTGCAATCAAATAGCTAGGCTTGATTTATTGATAGCTAAGGCTGTTTTTGCCTTAAAATATCCTTCGTCTAGACCTCAAATAGACTGCGAAAATTTAAAAGTTGTAGATATGACAAATCCGCAAATAAGCGATTTGTTGCAACAACGTGGGCAGAGCTTTACGCCCCTTGCTATTTGTATAGGTTCGGGGGTAACGGTCGTCACAGGGGCTAATATGGGCGGTAAAAGCGTGTTTATTCAAACTATAACGCTTAACGTTATTTTGGCGCACCTTGGTTGCTATGTTTTTGCTAAAAAATTTGAAACGCCATTTTTTGATTTTTTCTCCTTTATTTCGTGCGAACAGGAACAAATTAGCAAGGGGTTGTCGGGATTTGGGACAGAAATAGTCAACTTAAATTTCGTCTATCGTCAGGCAAAAAAAGAAGTTGGTTTTATTGTTTTTGACGAGTTTGCCCGTAGCACTAACGCAGGCGAAGCGCAAACAATTTTTTCTGCCGTTGTCAAAACTTTCAATCAAAATAGTAGTTTTGTCTTAATGACAACGCACCTAGATAACGTTGCCGACGAGGCAAAATATCACTATCAAGTAATCGGGTTAGATAAGGATAAAATTAAAAAAATGCGTTTGTTCGACCAAGAACAAGGCATAGAGCAAATCGCCGGTTGTATGAATTACGGTCTTGTAAAAGTCGACAATATTCCTTTGCCAAAAGACGCTATTACAATTTGCAAATTACTCGGGCTTGATAGCGATATTTTAAGTAAAATAGAGCCTTAAACCAAAAAAATTTGTGTAAACTCTGTTGACAAAATAAGTTACAATATAGTATAATATAAATATAATTAAATACATAGAGGAGCGAGTAACAAGGTATAACTTAACTTGGGCTGCAACCCCCGATAGTTAGTTAGAATATGCTGCTTGCCGAAGGCTAGCAGTTTGTTGCGACTGTTCGTCTGGTAACAATACTTAGGGTGTTGTTACTGTCAATTTAACAGATAGTTAGTTGAAGCGCTATTAGAGAATTTTACATTCTTTAATAGCTTTTTGTATTTTTTAGGAGGAGTTTTAATATGAAATGTACAATCAGGCTAAGAATGAGCGCTCATGATGCGCATTATGGCGGTAATCTAGTTGACGGAGCAAGAATGCTTGCTTTGTTCGGCGACGTTGCTACCGAACTACTCATTAGACAAGACGGCGACGAAGGTTTGTTCTGCGCTTATGACAACGTAGAATTTAAAGCCCCAGTTCACGCCGGCGACTTTATTGAGGCGGAAGGCGAAATTGTCAATGTCGGCAGAACAAGCCGTAAAATGACATTTGCCGCTTATAAAATAATCACTCCAAGAAACGACATCAACGATTCGGCTTGCGACGTGTTAGAAACGCCTATTCTTGTTTGCAAAGCCTCAGGTACTTGCGTAGTTCCGCTCGACAAACAAAGAAACAAATAGTCTCGTCTAACTTAATAAGTTTGTCGCTACCGACAACATAACCAAGGTAGAATTAGAATATTTAAATATAGTTTTAAGGCTTATTTAAATTATTATAACTTATTACTCAACAAGAAATATATTAAAGAGGTACTAGATATGGATAAATTAATTATTACAGCCGCAATTTGTGGCGCAGAAGTAACTAAGGAACAAAATTCCGCAGTTCCCTATACCGTAGCAGAAATTGCCGAGCAGGCTTATGGCGCATACCAAGCCGGCGCAAGCATAATTCACCTACACGTAAGAGAAGACGACGGTTCTCCAACGCAATCGGCTAAGCGTTTCGACGCTTGCATCAAGGCTATTAAGGCAAAGTGTCCCGACGTTATCATTCAACCTAGCACAGGCGGAGCAGTTGGTATGAGCAATGACGAAAGATTAGAGCCTATTACCCTTATGCCCGAGATGGCAACTCTTGATTGTGGCACTTGCAACTTTGGCGGAGACGATATATTTGTCAACACCGAAAACACTATTATTGAATTTGCCGAAAAAATACAAGCAAGACATATTAAACCCGAAATTGAAGTTTTTGACAAAGGTATGGTTGATATTGCTTTAAGACTCAACAAAAAAGGCATTATCGCTTCTCCTATGCACTTTAACTTTGTTATGGGCGTAAACGGCGGTATCGGCGCAACTCCTCGTGACCTAGTATTTATGGCTGGCAGTATTCCGCAAGGCAGTACTTTTACAGTGTCGGGCGTAGGCAAAGGACAATTTCCAATGGCTACAATGTCAATACTACTCGGCGGTAACGTAAGAGTTGGCTTTGAAGATAACGTATATTTAGAAAAAGGCGTTAAAGCAAAGAGCAATGGCGAATTAGTAGCAAAAGTAGTAGCTATCGCTAAATTACTCGGCAGAGAAATTGCAAATCCAGCCGAAGCAAGAGCGATATTAAATTTAAAATAAGATATATATATCTTAACAATAATTAAAAAATTAAAGGAGATTTACAAAAATGAGAGGAAACAAGTATGGCGCGCACAGAGTTATTGAACCCGTAGGAATTCTACCACAGGCTGCGAAAAAACTCGATAACGATATGACAAAATTATACAGCAATGAGATTATTTGCGACGTTATTTCGTTAAATATTGACTCGGCTAGTTTTACCCAAATTAAGAATGAGGCAAACGGCGACGAGCAAAAAATAGCTGACAAGGTTTGTGAAATTGTTGGCGGTA
The DNA here is from genome assembly GCA_036654455.1 of Clostridia bacterium. Lineage (NCBI taxonomy): Bacteria > Bacillati > Bacillota > Clostridia > Clostridia bacterium. The sequence goes on from JAVVRZ010000006.1 coordinate 23,024, forward strand.
TTGGCAAAATGCAAAACCCCGTTACAGGCAGTGGCGGTATGTTTATAGGTAAGGTCGCTTATATAGGTCAAGACCTAGTAGAAAAGAGCGGACTAAAAGTTGGCGATAAGATTGCTTCCTTAGTATCTTTGTCAACTACTCCCTTAAAAATTGAAAAAGTTCTCGCAGTACATACGGCGATAGAAAGAGTTGACGTTATAGCTAAGGCAGTTTTATTCGAAAGCGCAATTTATGCAAAACTTCCTAGCGATATGAGCGAAAACCTAGCTCTTGCAGCTCTTGACGTAGCAGGCGCTCCCGCTCAAACAAGAAACCTTGTTAAAAAAGGCGACAGCGTATTAGTACTTGGCGCAGGCGGAAAGAGTGGCGTTCTTGTTTGCTATGAAGCAAAAAAGAAAGCCGGAAAGAACGGCAAAGTAGTAGCTGTTGTTCGCAAACAAGAGTATGTAGACACCCTTAAAGAACTCGGCGTAATCGACGACGCAGTACTTGCAAGCGCAACTATGCCTACCGAAGTGCTTGAAAAAGCCTTAGCAGTTAACGATGGCAAAGAATATGATATTTCTATCAACTGCGTAAATATTCCTAACACCGAAATGTCAACAATTCTACCCGTAAGAGATGGCGGTATTGTTTACTTCTTCTCAATGGCTACAAGCTTTACAAGAGCAGCGCTTGGCGCAGAGGGTATTGGCAAAGACGTTACTATGATTATTGGTAACGGTTACACCAAAAACCACGCCGACATCACTCTCGACGTATTAAGAGAGAGTCCTAAGATTCGTGAGTTATTCGAGAAAAAATATATCTAATAAATTAAAAACAGAGAGAGGGGAAAAATGAATATAAGTAGAGCTAACGGTTTGTTTGCTTCTGTGAAAGACGAGCTTTGGAACGACTGGCATTGGCAAATACAACACCGTGTTGAGACTCTTGATGAGCTAAATAAATACATCACTCTTACAAAAGAGGAACAAGTTGGGGTTAGTAAGTGCCTTTCTACGCTTAGAATGGCAATTACGCCATATTATCTGTCCTTAATAGATTTAAAGAATTCGTTTGACCCTATTAGACGTCAGGCAATACCCACAGTTGACGAATTACATCGTAGCGAAAGCGACTTGCTCGACCCTTTGCACGAAGACGTAGATTCGCCGGTTAAAGGGTTAACTCATAGGTATCCCGATAGAGTGCTATTTTTGCTTACAGACCAATGTTCTATGTATTGCAGGCATTGTACTCGCAGGCGTTTTGCAGGTCAAACCGACAGTCCTTGCTTAGACAATCAAATAGATAACTGTATAGAGTATATTGCCACTCATAAAGAAGTTCGTGACGTATTGCTTTCTGGCGGTGACCCATTAACGCTAAGCGACGACAAATTAGAAAGCGTTATTAAGCGTTTGCGGGCTATTCCTCACGTAGAAATTATTAGAATAGGTTCTCGTGTTCCCGTAGTTTTGCCACAAAGAATTACGCCCGAATTATGCGCTATGCTTGCAAAGTATCACCCGATATGGCTTAACACTCACTTTAATCACCCTAACGAGATTACTGCCGAGTCAAGCAAGGCTTGCGCTATGCTCGCTAATGCCGGTATTCCGCTAGGTAACCAAAGCGTTCTACTTGCAGGCGTAAACGATTGCGTGTTTGTTATGAAGGAACTTGTACAGCAACTTGTAAGAATTCGTGTTCGCCCGTACTACATCTATCAATGCGACTTGTCAATGGGGCTTGAACACTTCCGCACCTCAGTTTCTAAGGGAATTGAGATAATTGAAGCGTTAAGAGGGCATACTTCGGGCTTTGCCGTACCAACATTTGTTGTAGACGCCCCCGGTGGCGGTGGTAAAATTCCGGTTATGCCAGACTATGTTATTTCAAGTTCGGCAAATAAAGTTATACTTAGAAACTTCGAAGGCGTTATTACAACTTATGCCGAACCGACAAACTATCACCAAGATTGTCACTGTAAAGTATGTCAAAGCGGTAACAAACCTAAACTGGTAGGCGTCGCCGGACTAGAACAAGGACAAACGCTATCTATTGCTCCGTCAAATCTTGCAAGAGAGCAACGACACAAAAAATAGTATTTAGGTCGCAAGACCACACAAAAAGAGATATGAAAAGTAAACTTAATTTAAATCAAAATTTGGTAAATCAAGCTCGGCAATCTGCTATGCGGGTTGCCGAACACACCCAACAGTATATCGACTTGCACTCTACCCAAACGGTAGAGCGCGCGGTATGCCGTTTGCTTGGCATTGACGGAGTTAACGAAGTAGGCGTTCCTATGCCTAACATCGTCGTCGACCACCTTGCAAACAACAATCACTTAGCTATGGGCGTAGCGTACTACTTAGGCTGTTCGTTACTCGAAAATGGCCTTAGTCCGCAACAAACCGCCGAAGCAATTAACAAGGGTAAACTCGATTTGTCGAGAGTTAAACCTCGTGAGATAGGCGAAGTTAGAAAGGCAATCTTTGATATTGCCCGACAGACAATGAAGCGTATTGACGCTAACGTTGCTAAACGCAAAGAATATTTAACAAAATTTGGCGAAAAAGACGGTCCTTACATCTATTTGATTGTAGCGACAGGTAATATTTACGAAGACATTACGCAGGCAAAAGCCGCCGCAAAGCAGGGAGCTGACATTATTGCAGTTATCCGCACGACGGGGCAAAGCTTGCTTGACTATGTTCCTTATGGAGCGACTATCGAAGGTTTCGGCGGTACTTATGCAACGCAAGAGAACTTCCGCTTAATGCGTTCGGCATTAGACGAAGTCGGCGAGGAGCAAAAGAGATATATTAGACTATGCAACTATTGTTCGGGACTATGTATGCCCGAAATTGCCTCAATGGGCGCATTAGAAAGGCTTGACGTTATGCTTAACGATGCGCTATATGGTATTTTATTTAGAGATATCAATATGAAGCGTACTATTGTCGACCAATATTTTTCTAGGGTAATCAATGGCTACGCAGGCGTGATAATAAATACAGGCGAGGACAACTACTTAACCACAGCCGACGCCGTAGAAGAAGCGCATACTGTGCTTGCCTCGCAATTTTTAAACGAACAATTCGCTCTTAAAGCCGGGCTACCCGAAGAACAAATGGGCTTAGGTCACGCTTTTGAGATTGACCCAGAGGTAAAAAATGGCTTTGTATACGAATTAGCCCAAGCTCAAATGGCTAGGGAAATATTTCCCAAAGCGCCCCTTAAATATATGCCACCAACAAAGTTTATGACGGGCAATATTTTTAGAGGACATATTCAAGACGCTTTATTTAATATGGTTACAATTCTTACCGGACAAAAAATACATTTGCTAGGTATGATGACTGAGGCTATTCATACTCCATTTATGGCAGACCGAGCCTTAGCTATTGAAAACGCTCAATATATTTTCAACACTATGAGCGATTTAGGCAACGAGATTACTTTTGCTAAGGGCGGATTAGTCGAACAGAGGGCTAACGAAGTTCTAACTAAGGCAACCGACCTACTTCAAGAGATTGAGAAGCTTAAATTGTTTGGCACGCTAGAAAAAGGTATATTTGCCTCAATAAAGCGGTCGCAAGACGGCGGAAAAGGGCTTAACGGCGTATTTAGCAAGGGAGAGAAATATTTCAACCCCTTTATCGAGCTTATGCTTACAAATAAGGAGGGCAAATAAATGTCAGGTTTATACGACTTATCTAAAAAAAGTACTAATACCACGCTTGACACTAAGCAACTATGCCCTTATGGCGACACAATTAACGACTCAAAAGTGCAGATTAGCTTTACTTTGCCTATTCCAAACAATGCAAAGGGCAACGAGGCAGCGGCTCTCTACGCAAAGAAGATGGGTATTGCCGAGCCAAACGTAGCTTATGCAAGGGCGCTTGACGATAATTTTACCTTTTATGTAGTTTATGGCAGTTGCGTTCATACAATTAATTATGACGAGATAGTAGCGCTAGACGTTACAAGCGACGTTATGGATATGCGTCAAGTCGACGAATATATCGAGCGTAATATCGGCAGGAAAGTTGTAGTTTTAGGCGCTTCAACAGGTACGGACGCTCATACCGTAGGTATAGACGCTATTATGAACCGCAAAGGTTTTGCCGGTCACTATGGTCTAGAAAGATATAATATGATTGAGGCTATCAATATGGGTAGCCAAGTTGCAAACGAAGACTTTATCAAAAAAGCAAGGGAAGTTAAAGCCGATATTTTGCTTGTTTCTCAAACAGTTACGCAAAAAAATATTCATATTGCAAATTTAACCGAATTAGTCGAGCTACTAGAAGCCGACAATTTACGCAAAGACGTTGTTTTAATTTGTGGCGGAGCAAGAATTAACCACGAATTAGCCAAAGAGCTTGGCTATGACGCCGGTTTTGGTTCGGGCAAATTTGCCGAAGACGTTATTTCCTTTGCCGTACAAGAAATGGTCTCACGCAAACTTTTTTAAGGAGAAAAATTTGACCAACAAAATTGACCAGCAACTAATCGAAGGACAAGAAGTTAACAATGTCGACCGACAAAATCAAACAAATCAAGACGACGTCGGCAATTCAAACAGTCCAAAACTGCCTAACGTACTGAGAAATAAAAATTTCTTATTGCTTTTTTTAGGCACGCTTGTTTCTAACGTAGGCAATACATTTTATAGTTTTGTAGTAAGTTTTTACATTTTAGCTATCACTAATAACAACGCCATTATTCAAGGAGCCTTTCTTGCGACTTGTGGCGTTGTCTTTTTATTGTTTTCGACAGTAGGCGGAGTGCTTGCCGATAGATACAACAAAGCTAAAATAATTTATATTTGTGATTTTATAAAGGGCGGAATTATTATTATTTCGGCAGTTGTAATTTATTTTTGTATTGCAAACGATATGGTTATTCTGCAAATAGTAGTTTTATTTATAATGGGCATAGTCAGTAACATTATTGGCGCAATTTTTTCGCCTGCGACTTCAAGTTTGACGCCTTATATTGTAAAACCTATGCAACTTCAACAGGCTAACAGTTATTTTAGCGTTTTAAATTCCTTGCAAGGCATAGTAGGTATTTTAATTGCCGGCATAATTTATTCCATATTACCGATAATGTGGTTATTTGTTTTAATAGGTATCCTATACGTTTTAAGCGGAATTTCGGAAATATTTATAAGATACGACTTTGTTAAGAAAGAAGGGACGATTACTATTAAAAATGTATTTGCCGACTTTGTTCAAGGGATAAGATATCTTAAACCTGAAAAAGCCCTTGTTGGCTTAATAATGGGCATACTCTTTGTAAATTTCTTTTTAACGCCTTATATGTCTAACGGAGCGCCGTATTTTATTAAGACTTATTTAAACGGCGAATATTTATTAAGTAGCGTAGTCAAGCCTGAAATGTGGCAGTCAATTTGGTCAGTTTGTGTTGGAGCAGGTTCGCTTATTATGGGTTTGATTGTATCGCATAAAGCGCAAAAGGCAAAATATGGCAAATCTATTAAGCTGTGGATGTTGCTTATGGCTGTTGCAATGACGATAGCGCCGATTAGTTTTTACATATTTGTATATACAAAGTTAAGCGTTTCGGCTTATCTAATAATAACCAGTTGTTTGCTATTTTTCTTTGGATTGTCGGTAGTTAATATTAATATTCCCGTCGCTACGATTATACAATCTAGGGTAGATAAAGATATGCTAGCTAAGGTTTCTAGCGTGCTTAATATTGGCTCAATGGGGTTGACTCCAATAGCCTCAATGTTAGGCGGAGTTATTATAGGACTATTAGGACTAGGCGCAGTATTAATTTTTTGTTCGGTAGGGTTTTTATTTACGGCGATATTGATTTCGTCAAATAAGTCGATAAATTCCTTATAAAATTATCCAGTTTATCTTTTAAAAGCAAATTTTGCGACTAAAAAACCTAAAACAATATGTTTTAGGTTTTTATTTGTATTTAAATTATTAATAAATTTAACCGTTTATATATTTGCGTTTAATATACTTACTTGTAAATAGGTGTAGAATTGCTCCATAGTTTGCGGTGAATGTCAATTTGTCGCCTACCGCATAAGATTTAGCGCTGTTTGTAATGTCTACGATTAGATGGTCGGAGCTACTGCCTACTATGCTTATATTCTTGTCGTCGGGAGTTAGCCCGTCGCAAATTGTATCTTGTCTACCTATGGCAAGTATGGCTCGTTTCATTATGCCTTTATCGATATAGGTCATTTTCTCGCCAAAAGCGTTAATCGATGTTTCCCCGATAGGGTAGCTAGGTTTTTCGAAAACTTCGATAATCTCGCTTTCAAGTCGTACGCAGTCGTGGAACATATTTGGTATTTGCGTAGAATAGGCAGTTTCGAGTCCCAGTATAAGCGATTCGCCAAGTCTAAGATTGTTAATTTTGCTAGGCATATTTTTTTCAAGAAGTAGTAGCGAGCTAGAATTGCCACCGCTTACGATTTGCAATTTTTTATGATATTTTTCTTCGTAACGATTAGCAAGGTTTGCAAGTACGTTCATATTGTCGTTACTTGGTAACACCGAACCATAGCACGTAAGGTTTGCGCCAATTCCCGCAAGAAATAAGTTGCTACATAGCTCTACTTGCTGGTAATATGCGTCTATATATTCTAAATTGTCGTACATTACGCCTTCTCTAAGGTCGCCTAAATCAATCATAAGTAATACGCCGTGCTTTTTATCTTGTTTTTTTGCTTCGTTGTTTAGCAAACTAAGCATTTCTATACAAGAATTACAGCTGATGTCGGCATATTTTACCGTCTCTTTAATTTGACTTTTTTGAGGCAACCTAAGCAATATTTTGGTCTTAGAGCTTTTAGCGTAGCTTGCAAGGTTTTCAATTCGTGAGTCGGCAAAGTACTTACAGTCGGTATTTTCAAGTACGTTTACCATCTTTTTGTCGGCGCAGAACACCTTAGTTACAAATGCAGGATAGCAGTTGTGTTTTTTCAATTTTTCAATTAAAAAGTCGGCGTTATGTTTAAATTTTGCTAAATCAATAATAATCGGCATTGTTTTTACCTCTTTTTATAAATTAAACAATCTAAATTAGGATTGTTTAAAAATTAAAATTTATTTAATTGACAGCGTTTGTTTAAGTAGCTCAATCGCCTCGTCTTTGTGCGTTTTTGCCAGTACTCCTAAACTTGCCATAATATAATCGTTGTCAAATAGAATTTGTAATTTGTCCACCTTGGGGAAAAGCATAGTTTTATTTGCGTTGATGTTTGCAAGGTTACGCATAATTTGCTCTCGGTGGGGTAAACGAGTTAACGCTCCGCCCGAAGCGATTAAATATTTAAGGTCGGTCAAATCTTTACCCTGCGTAAGGGTTTGCCTACCGTTGTTTCCAAAGATATATCTAATTGAGCCTGCGTGACGAGTCAAAGCAATTTTGCCTGCTTGAAGGGTAAGTTCTTCGACAAGTTCGATTTGTTTGTCGCCTACGGGAATTGCTTTATATTCGGCTAGCGTAGTAACGATGTCGAAACCAAGTTTTGCCGATAATTCTTGTTCGCCAAGTAAATCAATTAAGTGTCTAGCGTTGATATACACGCCTAAGTCGCCCTCGACCGTTCGCTTGCAGTGAGGTTCTGCCTCGATTGCAAGGCTTGCCATTTCGGCGTTGTCGTCGCAAACAGAGTGAATATCCGTTGTTGCTCCGCCTATATCGATTACGGCTATATTGCCAAGCAGTTCGCTTGCAAGCATTGCGCATTCCATAACTGCGCCCGGAGTAGGTATGATGTTACCGCTTACAAGTTTGCGAATATGCTCCATACCTTGCGCCTTAACTATATTTTGTTCAAAAGTCGAGTGAATAACTTTGCGAGTCGGCTCGATGCAAAGGTTGTCAAGCTGAGGATAAACATTGTCTACAATTTTGCAAGATTTGCCTGCGTCCTCAAAAATTTGGGCTATTTGACCGTCTAAGGCTTTGTTTCCGGCATAAACAATAGGGCAGGGCAAATCTGCCTTAGCGAGCAATTCGGCGTTATAGAGCGGTACTTCGGTTGCGCCGTAGTCCGTTCCGCCTGCTAGAAGAATTAGGTTTGGCTTAGTTTTAATAATTTGCCCTAAGTCGTACTGACTTAATTTGCCTGCGGTTAGCAGTTTAATTATTCCGCCTGCGCCAAGAGCGGCTTCTTTTGCCGCCCTAACCGTCATTTCGTAAACAAGTCCATGCACCGTCATTTTTAGTCCGCCTGCGGCAGAACTCGTGGCGAGCATTTCTTTGTAGGTGACTTTTTCGCCTAGCGTCTTTGCAAGGCTATCGATTGCATTGTTTAAGCCAATACAAACGTCGCCTTGCTCGACAGTAGTAGGGGCAAAGCCCTGACCAATAAATTTGGGCTTTGCTCCTAACATAAAAGCGTTGATTAAAGTTGTGGTTGAGCCGATTTCGGCTACAAGACAATCTATTTTCATTTAATATTGTTTAATTTTCTTCTTTGTTTTACAAGGAAGGTTGCAACGTGAACGCCGTGACTGCCTCTGCCGAAGCCTACGTCAGCGCCGTGTTTAATAGCTAGCTCGTTAGTAACTTGCGTACCGCCGGCAACAAACATAAGCTTATCTCTTACGCCCTTCTCTCTTGCGATTCTATCGATGTTAGCAATATTTTTGTAGTGAATGTCGTCGTGACTAATAATTGTGCTTGCAAGGATAGCGTCGCAGTTAAGTTCTATTGCGGCGTTGACAATTTTTTCAACAGGAACAGAAGTGCCAAGATAGTGTACTTTGATACCGTATTTTTCAATTCCGCCGTGTTTAATGTCAATAATTTCTCTTAGTCCAACCGAGTGTTCGTCTTCGCCGATTGTGCCTGCGACTACGGTCATTGGGTGCTGCTCGATATCGGCTCTAATTTCTTCGTCGCTCATAATGTCGGGTTCGACAGGTAGAGTTAGCTTGTCTATTTCGATATCGAAGTTTACTTTACCTTTAAGTTCTATTCTTGTGCCTTCTTGTTCGTGCATAACTTCTCTATTGATTACTTCGGGTTCTAGTAGATTGAGTCGCTTTGCAAGTTCAAGAGCGGCGGCTTCGGCAATAAGTTTGTTAGCCGGGAAGAACATTGTAAGAAGTATTGTGCCGTCGGCAAGCCATTCCATCTCGGGTTTGATTAAGTTTTTATCTCTATACTTGTCATTTTCCGCCATACGAACGTTGCAGTTGTCGACTTCGTCAAGCTCGTCGATATAGACAATTTTACTGCGGTCTTCTAGCGTGCAACCATTGATTAAGGAAGAAGGATTATTTACTGCATTTTTATCGTACTGCGCTACGTTATTGTAGCCAAAGTGAGCCGTAACAGGGGCAAAATAATTCTTTTTGCGAGCAAATACTGCGCCTGCGCCTACGCCACCATTAATTTCCCTAGCAATACCGTCGCCGTTACGCTCGGGATAGAAACCGCTGTCTACAAACATTCCGGCTTCAACAGCTTTGTAGTAACCGCCTAGACTTATCATTTCTTCTAGGAATAATACCGCTCTTTCTTTAAGTTCTCTTGACTTTTCGCCGATATAACCGTCTTTTTTAAGGGTTACAAGGTCTTGTAGTCCGTCAAGCCCTAGCAAGGTTTGTTTTGCCGTGTCGCAAGCCTCAACGTTGTAGATATGCCACGGAACGTTACGACCTTCGTCTGGGGTGATAGTAGATTGAATGTCTGCGCTAGTCAGTTTGCTTATAAGCATATTGAGAACGTGGGTGACTGTTGCGTCCCTTGTACTTGCCTCAATATATTTTGTGTTCATTTGAGCCCGCATACGATATTCGTGGAATAAATCTCTTAGCGCTACCGCATAAGGTAGGTCCATATATACGCAGGGCGCAGGGGTTGCTGTTGGAGGAACGGTTGAGAGACAAATATTGCGTTTGCTTATGCCGACTTTTGCCGAAAATAATGCGTTTATGCCGTGTTGAACCATAAGCTCGGGCGTAACTTTCCAGGCTTCTCTTGCCGTAGCGTTTGCATTATGCGCTCCGTCAATTTGCGCCATATTTGCGTAAGCGATTAATTTTTTGCTTTCGCAAGCGTCTACAAAAGAACGAACCATATTAATATTGCGGTAGATTACGTTATATTGCGGGTCTTGGTGACAGCCGTTTACGCCTTCTTCGGCAAATAGAACGGCAATATCAGGGCCGGCTACGCCTGAAACGTAAGAGTGGTAGTTAATTGGTCTACCGACTTCGTCTTCAATTAAATCAAGGGCTTTGCGTTGCGCGCGAATTTGTTTGCGAGATATTGGAACACCGCCTATTCCTTGCGGAGTACCCTCTATAAGGCTGTCAAAGTGACTCTGTCCAGCCGTACGAATTACCATTATATGGTCTGCGCCGTGATGGGCTGCCATACGCATACGGCGAATATCGTCTTCAAAACGACCGCTTGCAATTTCGGTAGTGATTACCGGCATTGGTTGAGGGTCAATATTATTGAAGTAGTGCGCAGTAGGTAGACCTACGCTGTTTTTTAAATCTTTACTAATTTCTTTGTAAGTAAAAGGCGGTTCGACTTGGTTAGGATTAGGTTCTCTCCACGTCCAACCGAAGCGACGAGGAACATAATGCTCTAAGTCTTTTAATATTTCTTTTACGTCAAGTTTTTTATTGGGAGGTAGTTGGTAATCCATTATTATTTGTCCTCCTTAAATAATTCTTCGGCTACTTGCCAGTATTTACCGGTAAGAAGTTCTAGCCCTGCCTCTCTAACATTTTTGTTGAGGTGCTTTGCCAAGCGGTAAATAACATTGCCTACGCCAAAGCCGATTAAGTTGTGTTCGATAGCGCTATTTACAAGAGGTTTAGCTTCTAGGGAAGAAAAACCCATACGTAGTAGAACTGAACGCTCAATCGACGGCGTTGTATTTTCATAGCCAAGTTTGATAAGCGGGTCGACAAGGTCGCCGGTTAGCTTCCAAAAATAGTCTTCCAACTGCTTATCGGTTAAATCTGCAAGATGAGCTCGTCTTGTAGCGTAATCGTCGGCTCTTTTCATAATAACTCCTTGTTAATCTCTAATATTGTATCAATTACAAATTGACGTGAAGAATTTGTCTCTTCAATTAGGTAATCAATATCTATCTTGGTTAGTTTTTCGTGAGCATTTTTGATAGCGTTTTTAATGTTGCTCTTGCGTAGGTTGGTTAAATCAACGTCAACTGCTTTAATTAAACTCGGGTGAGAGGGCAGAATAATGTTTTTGCCTGCAATTTCGTCTTTGGGAGAACCAAAGTGAATATCTATGCCATTGTCACGAGCAAAGCTAAGTTGAGGTTGAAGGTGTTTGCCTGCGCCGGTATATTCGGTTTCTTGCACAAGCACGATTGCGTCTTCGGGTAGTTCTTGCGCTATTGAGAATGCCGCCGCCAAAGCAACGTTGCCGGCAGGCCCTTTTTCTAGTCCTTCGACATTTGCAAGGGCTTCTGTCATATAGAAAACTTCGCCTTGCGTAACTGTTAGATATCTATCCATATATCTAAGCGGTCTTGCGGCGCTTCTTGGAACGTCGCTTCTGTCGGGCATAGTTGTAAAGGGGATACCAAAGCCGGTATGACCGGTTGTGAAAGATTTTTTATTAAATTGAGTATCGCTTGCCATGTGTAGCCCCGAAAGGTCTACTGACGCTGCGCAAATTTTGCTGTTGCAATTAGCCTTTTTAAGTCCTCGTGCCGTGCCTGTCAAGTTGCCTCCGCCTGCGTTAGTGCAAACGACTACGTCGGGGTGTTTGCCAAACTTAGCCATTGTTTGACTTGCTATTTCTGCGCCTAAGGTTTCAATGCCGGCGATAGAGAATGGGGTATAGAGCGAAGCGTTAAAGTAGCCTGTTTCTTCTAGCATTTGTAAGAACTCGAAGAATAGCTCTGGTCCAACCGTAAGTTGAATTACTTCTGCGCCGAGAGCTTCGCACTTTCTAGCTTTCTCAATAATTTCGGGTTGACCTATCTTCTTGCTGTCGTAGCACTCTTGAACTATGATACAGTCAAGGTTATGCATTGCCGCTTGTGAAGCTACGGCTGCGCCATAGTTACCGCTTGTAGCCGATATAACGCCCTTGTAGCCTAGTTTTTCGGCTTGATAAACCGATAATGATGCACGACGAGCCTTGAAACTGCCCGAAGCGTTGCTAGCTTCGTCTTTAATTACTATTCTAGCGCCGTAACCTTTTTTGGAGCATTGACGAGCAAGTCTAGTAATATTTCTTAGTTCGATTAATGGTGTATTGCCAACGGCGTATTCTTGTTGAATTTTTGCAATTTCTTCAAGCGTATAGGGGACTGCGTCCATCAATGCGTTGTAATCGAATGCGATTACGCCCTTTTCGAATTTGGAATAGTCGATTGAAACGGCTTTTTTCATTATGTCGTTCTTTCTATCCATTACTTGTTGATAAGTGTTCATTTCTCCTCCTTTTTGAGAAGCTCTCTCAGTTGGTCGTCAATTTGTAGGAGTTCGGGAACAAAGTTACCAAAGTTGTGTTTGTAACTAGGATTAACTTCGCAAAGTTCGCCACGTTGGCGTCTATTTGTGCGTGTAATAACGCTACATTGTTGTCCCATTTCGGCGTCTTCTACTAAGCGCCCTTTAACCCACATTTCAAGTGGAACTTTTTTTGTGTCGTCGGGTACTTGCGGGGCACGTTGACCTACGTCAAGTACGACCGAACGAATAGTCACATATTCGCCTTTTTTAATCATATCTATACCGCCTTATTTTATAATACGTTTATAATCTTTAACTGCGTTGCGATAGTCGCCCATAATTGCGCGTGGAACAGGTAGGTCTATCATTGTTACAAGTCCGCTATCTGCGTTAATACAAGCGGGTATCATATTTACTACCATAGCTATTGTGCCAATACCGCCGTTTACTTCGGGCTTAATGCTCATAGATACGGGAGGGTTGCCTGCAAGGGTAATATAGTCGCCCGTAAACGTGCCTTCCATTTCGGGTTCGATTTGTTGAGGGTGTATCATATTAATCTTTACTTCGCCGTCAACATAGGCTTGTCCGGTCATATTTACGCCTGCTACGTCGCCTGCGTCGGCTTTTCCGTATGGAGATTTACGGTCAACTGTGGTTACGATAGGTTTCATTTGTTGAGTAAATTTATCAATTTTCCAGCTAAGAGCGTCGGCAATCATATTTACAGATTCTGCAAAGCCAACGTGACCGGCAAGTTTTCCGCTAGTTACGCCGTCTTCAAATTCTTTTACGCTAATGCCTACACCTTGTTCTTCCATAACTGCTGGTCCAAAGGGGGATAGGCTGTTTACACGTTTTGCTTCAATGCCTGTAACGTCGGTCATACAACCCGTTAAGCATACTACAAGTAAGTCCATAATCAGTCCGGGATTAATGCCTGTGCCGAGTACGGATACGTTGTGTTCTTTTGCAAGTAAGTCAATCTTTTGGGCTAACTTAGGTTGTTGAGCCTTAGGATAAGACATTTCTTCTGCGGTTGAGATTACGTTTACGCCTTGTTCGACAATATATTTAATTTTATCAAAGGCTTTTGCTGTGTAAGAGTCGGTCGCTAGTACGGCGATATCGCAATTTTTGTTAAATACTACCTTACTTATATCGCTTTGAACAAGCACATCTGCTCTGTCGCCTCGTTCAACTTTAAGCATTTCAAATATGCTTTTGCCAACACGTAGAGGGTGTATATCGCATACGCCTACTATGTCTACGCCTTTTTTGCCAAGTAGCGTTTTGCAAATACCGCTACCCATTGCGCCGAAGCCCCAAATGGCTACTTTAATGTTTTGTTGTGTCATATCAATAACTCCTTTGTCTATAATATTTTTTATTAATTGCGTTTGATAGGCATACTCATACAGCGAGGACCGCCTCTGCCACGAGATAATTCGCTACACGGTATTTGATGTATGATAACTCCATTTTGTTCAAGTAATTTGTTAGTGACATTGTTTCGGGCGTATACTATTACTTCGCCCGGCGCAATAGCAAGTGTGTTAGCTCCGTCGCTCCATTGTTCCCTAGCCGAATCTATACTGTTGTTTCCGCCACATTTTATTAGAGTAATATTGTTAAGTCCAAGAACTTCTTTAAGAATATTTTCTATTTTATCGAGTTTTTGATTGATTAACAATTCGCCGTCCTTTGCAGTAAGGATAAATGCGTTAAATTGTCCCATTGTGTTAGGGTGAATTGTAAATTTATCTTTGTCAAGCATTGTAAATACTGTGTCAAGGTGCATAAAGCTACGATTTTTTGGAATGTCGATTGCAAGTACGGTAGTTATGCCACTGTTGCCAAATAGTAAATTTTTAGCTAATTTTTCAACGGCGCTTGGGTGAGTACGCTGAGAAATGCCTACGGCAAGAGTTGAGCTGTTGAGCATTAAAATATCTCCGCCTTCTATTGAAAACATTGCGTCTCTGCTATAATATTGTGGAACTTTACTAAATTCTTTGTGATAATTAAATATATATTCGGCAAATAGCGTTTCTCTTTGTCTTTGGTTGGTATACATTTTGCTAATTATTACGCCATTTCCAACAAAGCTAAACGGGTCACGGCTAAAATATAAGTTGGGCATAGGAGCGCAAACGAAAGGATAATCGTTAGAAAGATAGTCCGCCAAGTGCTGTTTTTGGTTTGTTATTTCGCTTTTGCGAATACCGCCAAACATATACTCAATCATTTGTTTATTTGATACGGAATATAGAAAATCTTTAACGCTTTTTCTTGCGCCGTCGGTATAGACGCTTGATTCGGCTATATACTGCATTACAAATTGTTCTTTAACTTGTTCGCTTACAATAGATTGCTCTACCAAATCTTCTAAATAAGTGACCTTTGTTCCATTCTTTGTTAGTTCTTGACTAAAATAGTCGTGTTCTTCTTGCGCTTTTTCAAGCCAAGGAATATCGTCGAAAAGCATTTCGGGCAAATACTCCGGCACAAGGTTAAGCAGTTCTCTACCCGGTCGGTGAAGTAGAACTTCTTTTAGAGGGCTAATTTCGTTAGGAACGCTGGAAACGCTACCTAATAAGTCGCTGGTGATAATTTTTTTGTACATTTGTCTTCTCCTAATAAGTATGGTCGACAACTTCGATAATTTTGTTGTCTTTGATGTAAATTCTAGGTACTCTTGCAGATATATTACAAGTTATTTCGTAGTTTATGGTATTTATTGAATTAGCAAGTTGAGTACAAGTTAAGCCTTGTCCGCCAAAAACGGTTACTTCGTCGCCTATTGAAGCGTTTACGCCGGTGATATCTAACATTACTTGGTCCATTGTGACAGTGCCGATTACATTGACTAGTTTGCCGTTAAGGTACATTTGCCCTTTATTAGTAAGTTGTCTAGAATAGCCGTCGGCGTAACCCATAGTAACGGTAGCTACTACGGTATCTTTGCTAGCGATAAATCTTCTGCCGTAGCTTACGCTTTGCCCCGAGTGAATAGTCTTAATATTAGAAATAGCTGTTTTGAGCGTCATTGCCGGACGAAGTGGCAAACCTTCGATGTCGCCGTCGCTAAATGTTAGTCCGTATAGGCTTATGCCCAGTCTAATTGCCGACTTATGTTTTGTCGATAGATAGTGTCCGCCTGCGCTATTACAGCAGTGCAACAAGGGAAGAGGGACTTCTAATTCTTTTAATTTATCTATTGTTTGTTCAAATGCGCTAATTTGATTACGAGTGTATAGTTTGTCCTCGTCTTTTTGACTGTCGGCTACGCAAAGGTGAGTAAACGCTCCTTGTAAGGTTAGATTAGACAATTTACTAATTGCGTAAATTTCGTCAACAGTGTTTTTTTCACCGCAGATAAAACCGATTCTGCCCATACCGCTGTCAAGCTTGACATAAGCGGGAATAACCTTGTTAAGTCGTATGGCTAGGTCGTTTAAAGCAAGCGCATAAGCAGTTGAGGTTATAGTTACTATAATGTTGTATTTGATAAGTTCGCTAATGCTGTCAAGTGGGGTAAAGCCAAGTAACATAATATTACCGCAAATACCGCTTTTTCTTAGGTTGATTGCCTCGGTAGCGTTAGAAACTGCAAAATAGTCACAGCCGTTGTCTTGCAACAACTTTGCAACTTGATTTGCGCCGTGACCATAAGCGTTTGCCTTTACCACTGCAATTATGCGTGATTGTTCGTTCTTAATTTTGTCACGATATAAGTTGTAATTGTACAGTACGTTGTCTAGGTTAATTTCTGCCCAACATCTTCTTAAATAATGCATTTTGTCCTCGTAAAATATATAAATTAATGATAATTTTAGCTTTATTTATATATTATAATTATAGTTTACTAGACATTCTTTGTCAATACATATTCAATCAAGAAATCAAGGTATAGCATACCGTTAAGTACTTTTTTAGCACTATTTTTTACATATTGACTACATAAAAAAAGTCGTTAACTTTTAACGACTTTTTAAATATATTTAGATATTTGCTAATTATTTTGCCTTGTTTTTGCCTAAAATACTGTGTTTATAGTATATTCTTTGACCTAGCTTGACTAACTCGGTAATCGGTATTACGCATAGGGCAAGCGACATAGCTACGACATATTCGATTAAACTTATCGAAGTAAAGCTAAACGCTCTTGCAAGGAAAGGAATGTAAATTACAGCCGTTGTGCAAAGTAGGGAAATTCCTGCCGCTCCCCACAAATACCAATTTTGGTGAGGCATAGCAAACAAGCTCTTACGACGGCTACGCATATTTAGCGAGTGGAATATTTCCGCCATAGACAGCGTTAAGAATGCCATTGTTGTTCCGTCTAAGCTGTCGGCGATTTGCCAAACTCCATTCTCCATACGCTCGCCTATAAAGAAGGCAAGTATAGTAAGCGCAGTGACCATAACGCCCTGCCAAATTACGTCAACGCCAAGACCGTTACTAAATATTCCGTCGGTAGCGCTACGAGGCTCACGTTTCATAATATCTTTTTCGGGTTGTTCTAGTCCAAGCGCAAGCGCCGGGAAACAGTCGGTAATTAGATTAATCCATAGCAAATGGACGGGTTTAAGTATTGTAAAGCCCAGTATGGTAGCTACAAATATTGACATAACTTCGGACAAATTGCTAGCCAGTAAGAATTGTATCGCCTTGCGAATATTGTCATAAATTCTTCTTCCCTCGCCAACAGCCGTTACTATGGTTGCAAAGTTATCGTCCGCAAGCACCATATCGGCTACGTTTTTGGTAACGTCTGTGCCGGTAATACCCATACCTACGCCAATGTCGGCGCTCTTTATCGATGGGGCGTCATTTACGCCGTCGCCCGTCATAGCTACAATCTTGTTTTGAGATTTCCAAGCGTTAACTATTCTAACCTTGTGTTCGGGTTGAACTCGGGCGTAAACCGAATATTTTATAATGTCGGTTTTTAGTTGTTCATCGCTAATTTCGTCTAGTTCTGCGCCTGTAATGCTTTGCGCTTCGTCGGTAATTATTCCTAATTGAAGGGCTATTGCCACTGCGGTATCGTGATGGTCGCCGGTAATCATAATAGGTCTAATACCTGCGTATCTACATTCTTCTATTGCGCCGATTACTTCGGGACGAACAGGGTCAATCATTCCGGTTAGTCCAATATAGCACAAGCCTTTTTCAAGCGTGCTAGGTTGAACGTCTTGTGGCAAAGTCGGGTAGTTACGGTATGCCGAACAAAGAACTCTTAGGGCCTTGTCAGCCATCTTTTTATTTTGCGTTAAGATATCATTTTTAATTTTGGGGCTAAGTTCTACTATTTGATTATCGATAAGGGCGTGAGTACAATATTTAATTACTTCGTCGGGCGCTCCCTTAGTATATTGAACATAACCGCTTTCAGTTTTGTGGATAGTCGACATCATTTTACGCATAGAGTCAAACGGAGCTTCGGCTACTCGGGGTTTATCTTCCTCGATTGTTTCTTTGTTAAGTCCTAACGAATATGCGTAGTTTACTAGGGCGCATTCGGTAGGCTCGCCTACTGCGTTAAAGTCGTCGTCAAGCGTTGCGTCGCAACAAAGCGCCATTGATTCTGCGAGTAATTTTTGGTTAGAGGACGAATATTCTACAACCGTCATTTTGTTTTGCGTAAGTGTGCCGGTCTTATCCGAACAAATTATTTGGGCGCAACCTAGCGTTTCTACCGCTGTAAGTTTGCGAATAATTGCATTTCGCTTAGACATATTTGTAACGCCTATTGACAGCACTATTGTAACTACGGTAGCAAGACCTTCTGGAATTGCCGCAACCGCAAGACTTACGGCTATCATAAACGTGTCAAGCACAAACTTACCGTTGATTGTGCCGGTATTTATTAAATTTCGCACTATATCAAGGGCAAAGATAAATACGCATATACCAATTACCATATAGCTTAAAACTTTGCTTAACTGCCCAAGTTTGCGTTGCAAAGGGGTTTTGCCGTCTTTTGTTTGAGTAATAGCGTCGGCGATTTTGCCCATTTCGGTTTGCATACCAATAGCTACGATTACAGCTTTGCCTCTACCGTATACTAATGTCGAACCCATATAGACCATATTTTTGCGGTCGCCTAGCGAGATATCTTTGAGTTGACCTAGCTTAATCGATTCGACTTGCTTATTTACAGGCACAGATTCGCCTGTAAGGGCGGCTTCTTCGACTTTCATACTAGCGCATTCGATTATTCTTGCGTCGGCAGGAATAGCGTCGCCTGCCTCTAATATAATTACGTCGCCTACGACTAAGTCCTCGCTCTTTATTACGTTTATTTTACCGTCACGCAAAACTTTGCTTGTAGTAGCCGATATAGTTTGCAACGCCTCAATAGCTTTTTCAGCCTTTGACTCTTGCAATACTCCCAAAATTGCGTTAATTAGCACTACAATCATAATGATAATTACGTCGGCAAAACCTTCGTTAGAAAAAATTGCGGTGACTGCGCTTATTATAGCCGCAACTATCAATATAATTGTCATAGGGTCGGCAAACTGTTTGAGGAAACGCAAAATAAAGGGTGTTTTCTTACCTTCTTTAAGTTTATTTTTGCCTTGCGACAGTTGTCTTTCTTCGGCTTGACCAGCCGATAAACCCTTGTTTGTAGTTTGATTTTGTTTCAAAACGTCTTCGACGCTTTGCAAATATTCTTTCATAATTTCTCCTTGTTTTATTTATAAAAAAAGACTCATATACTTAGTATATGAGTCTCACTCATCAGGACAAACCAATCGAACTAATCGATGAAATGTTGACTTGTCTCGCATTTGACCAAAAAACTAAATGCGGAGTTACTCCCTCAGCGATATTATAGCAAATTGCATATATTTTAGCAAGCGTTTATATATTAATACGCAGTTATCTAATAGAAAAACCATAAAATCGCATATTTTAGCAATATAGTTGACTAGGTGGCGTATTAGTTATATTATTTATTTAACTATGCTAATTAATAATACAGGGTGGGGTATGAGAAAACTTAATTGGATTAATAACTCTAATATTGTTTTGAGCGGAGCTAGCTCGGGTATTGGGCGTGAGCTAGCTATTCTTTTTTGTCAAAAGTATAATTGCAAAGTGTTTGGGCTTGCTCGCAATACCGACAAATTGAAATCACTCAAAGCAGAAATCGGCGACAACTTCGACTATCTTGCAACAGATATTTCAATTCAACAGAGTTGGCAACAAGTGTATGACAAGCTTGTCGAGATTAACTTTTGTCCCGATATTTTAATCAATAACGCCGGAGTAATACACCGTTTTGCTAAGTTTAGAATGCTTAACGACGAAATAGTAAATAACACAATCAACACCAACTTTCTTTCGGTTGTCAATTCTACAAGAATATTACTGCCTTTGCTTGACAAGAGTCCTAAGAGAGCGATTATCAACGTCTCTTCCGCTTCCGCTTATCTTGCCTGCCCCGGAGTTAGTCTTTACGCCGCTACTAAGAGCGCAACTCTTGCGTTTAGCGAAGTTTTGCACGAAGAACTCTCGGGCGAAGGATATTATGTCGGCGCAGTTATGCCCGGCCCTGTCAAGACCGACCTTTACAAACCTCGCAACAAAAAGACCGTAGATAAGTTGGTCAAAGATAATTTCATAACTAACTTCGGTATATCTGCGCAAAAAGCCTCCAAACAAATTATTAGTAAAATGCGTCGCTGTCGCAAACGTATGACGATAGGGCTTCCCGCCCATATTATGAGTTTCTTTTATCGGCTTTTTCCTTCTTTTTCAATCGCCGTTGTGGGCAAAGTTTTTCGAGCCGTTCCGCTTGCAACCTATAAAGAGATGTTTGTTGACGAAAAAAGCAAACGCAAACACTCGCCTCGTGGCAAAAAGTCTAAAAAAACACCCGTAATTATTACAGAACAACCCAGCCAAGAACTTTCGACCGACAATCAAGTTGCGGTAGCGCCTTCTAAAATTACCGATAGCCAAACTACAAATACGCCAGCTAAGTAGCTTTGTGTTAAGCAAAGATTAACGTAGCTATAAATATATCTAGTTAGCGTTTAAATTGTAATTGACAAATAAAATAAACTAATTATTGGGTTTATAAATATCGCATAAAAAGTTATTAAATTAAGCTAGCAACATTAATGTTGCTAGCTTAAAACATCTATTAGCGTACTTTACCGCAAAATATACAAAACCACGCTTAGTAAGTTATTATATCTTAAAAAGCGTGGTTTTATTGTCTTTATAGAACGAAAAGACCGCATACATAATCTTTAAATTTACGGGCAAAATTATACCGTCAACATAAACGAAGAAAATAACCGTCCTTTTCTTCGTTCACATACAAAAAAACTACAACGCTCTACAATTGTCCCTTGTATTCCTTTAAGTCATCCCGTAGAATTTCCACTTTTAAAGTTTTGTTCGAATTACTGTCGATAAATTCTATCATAATCGCTCCTTTTTTGCTGTTTTCTTCCCACAAAACCTTTCCGTACATTCCTTTGTGTACGCCAAGTCTTGCATATTTCTCTCTGTCTGTCACTACAATGGCATACGTATTATATGGTTCATCACTTATTAAAACTTCCAAATCTTCTTCGTTCACGGAAAGGCAAGCGATTTCCGGCAATTCTCCGTATTGGTCAAAACTCACCAACCGTTTACCGTCAATTTTACGCGGGTCACAAATCCATCCGTCCATTCCTTTGTGAACGCCTTCTGTTGCATATTTTTCTTTTTCTACCGTAAGAATTACCCTATCAAATTCTTTCATATTTTACCTCCATAAGGCGTCGTATTTTGTATTACTCCGTCGGGATACACAATCCA